>DASWMK010000132.1 GCA_036399815.1 Acidimicrobiales bacterium | reverse complement strand
GGCGCCGGGGGACGGCGAGGTGACGGCGACGGTCAACGGCCGGGAGGTGACGGCCGGCGGCGCCACCGGCAGAACCCTGCTCGACTGGCTGCGCGACGCCGGGCTCACCGGCGCCAAGGAGGGGTGCGCGGAGGGCGAGTGCGGCGCCTGCACGGTCACCCTGGACGGGCAGGCCGTGCTCGCCTGCCTGGTGCCGGCCCCGGCGGCCCACGGCGCCACCGTCGGGACCATCGAGGGCCTCGACCACCCGCTCCAGCAGGCGTTCGTGGACTGCGGCGCCGTCCAGTGCGGGTTCTGCATCCCCGGCTTCCTGGTGGCCGGGGCCGCCCTGCTCGACTCCTGCCCGGCGCCCGACCGGGACGAGGTGGCCCGCGGCCTGGCCGGCAACCTGTGCCGCTGCACGGGCTACTACCCGATGTTCGACGCGGTCGCCGCCCTGGCCGAGCGGCGATGACCGTCGGCGCCCCGCTGCCCCGGCCCGACGCCGCCGCCAAGGTCACCGGCGAGGCCGCCTACCCGGCCGACCTGTGCCCCGAGGGCGCCCTGCACGCCAAGGTCGTGTTCAGCGACGAGCCCCACGCTCGCATGCGCTCGATGGACACGTCGGCGGCGCTCGCCGTCCCCGGCGTGGTCGCCGTGCTCACCGCCGCGGACGTGCCCGTCAACGAGTACGGCCTCACCATGTTCGACCAGCCGGTCCTCGTCGGGCCGGGCGGCGGTGGCGGGGGCAGCACGGTCCCCGGCGACGTCAGCCGGTGGGAGGCGGACCACGTCGCCGTGGTGGTGGCGGAGACGGCCGAGGCCGCGGCGACGGCGGCCGGCCTGATCGAGATGGACTGGGAGCGGCTGCCGGTCGTCGCCGACCTGGAGACCGCCCTCCGCGACGAGGTGCTGCTCCACCCCGAGCGGAGCGACTCGAACGCCTACCACCGCTACCGGATCCGCAAGGGCGACGTCGCCGCCGGCTGGGCGGCGGCCGACGTCGTCGTGGAGGGCCGGTACGTCGTGCCCTACCAGGAGCACGCCTACCTCCAGCCCGAGGCCGGCTTCGCCTACGTGGACGAGCAGGGACGGGTGACGGTCGTGTGCGCCGGGCAGTGGGCCCACGAGGACCGCGAGCAGATCGCCCACGCGCTCGACCTCCCCGCCGAGCAGGTCCGGGTGATCTACCCGGCCATCGGCGGCGCCTTCGGCGGCCGCGAGGACATGTCGATCCAGATCGTCCTCGCGCTCGCCGCCTGGCGGCTGCACCAGGCCGGCGACGACCGGCCCGTGTTCACCCGGTGGTCGCGGGAGGAGTCGATCGTCGGGCACCACAAGCGCCACACCGGCGTCGTCCACGCCCGGCTGGGCGCCACCCGCGACGGGCGGGTCACGGTCGTCGAGGCCGACTGCCTGCTCGACGCCGGCGGCTACAACTACACGTCCAACAAGGTGCTCGGGAACCTGCACCTCACCGTCGCCGGGCCCTACGACGTGCCCAACGCCCGCATCGACAGCGCGGCCGTCTACACCAACAACGTCCCCGGCGGCGCCTTCCGGGGGTTCGGGGCGCCGCAGGGCGCGTTCGTGGCCGAGACCCAGATGAACAAGCTGGCCGCCGCGCTCGGCATGGACCCGGTGGAGCTGCGGCGCCGCAACGTGCTGCGGGAGGGCGACGTCGGCATCAGCCACGTCCCGATGCCGCCGGGCTGCACGATCGCCGAGGTCGTCGACGCGTGCGCGGGCGCGGCCGGGTGGGGCGGGCCGCTGCCCGACCGGCCCCCGGTGCGGCCGATCGCCTCGCTGCCGCCCGAGCCGGGCGCGCTGCGGCGGGGGCGGGGCTTCGCGTGCGCGTTCAAGAACGTCGGGTTCGCCTACGGGTTCCCGGAGCGCTGCGAGGCCACCGTCGTGCTCCACGGCGACGGCGAC
This sequence comes from Acidimicrobiales bacterium, assembly GCA_036399815.1. Taxonomy (NCBI): domain Bacteria; kingdom Bacillati; phylum Actinomycetota; class Acidimicrobiia; order Acidimicrobiales; species Acidimicrobiales bacterium. The sequence goes on along the minus strand of DASWMK010000132.1, from coordinate 17,828 downwards.
GAGCCCGACTCGGCCGAGCTGTTCCACGCCGCCGCCGAGGTCGGCCAGGGCACGCACGCCGCCATCCGCCAGATGGCGGCCGAGGCCACCGGCCTGCCCGTCGACCGGGTGCGGTGCCACTTCTCGGACACGGCCACCTCGGGCGACTCGGGCAGCGCCTCGGCCTCCCGCCTCACGTTCATGGCCGGCAACTCGGTGCTCGGGGCGGCCGCGGAGGCCGAGAAGCGGTGGCGGGAGGGCGACCGGCCGGCCGTCGGCCACGTCCGCTTCACGCCCAGGCAGACCGAGCCGTTCGACCCGGAGACGGGCCGGGCCGACGGCAACATCACGTTCGGGTACGTCGCGCAGGCGGTGGATGTCACCGTGGACGTCGAGACCGGCCACGTCGTCGTCCACGAGGTGGTGAACGCCGGCGACGTGGGCCGGGCGATCAACCCGAAGCTGGTCGAGGGCCAGGTGCAGGGCGGCGTGGTGCAGGCCTACGGGTACGCGGTCACCGAGCACCTCCGGGTCGAGGCGGCCAGGGTGCTGAACCCCCGCCTGTCGACCTACCTGATCCCCGGCATCGGCGACGTGCCCGACCGGGTCGAGAGCGTGGTGCTCGAGATCCCCGACCCGCAGGGGCCGTGGGGGGCGCGGGGGATGGCCGAGATGCCGATGATCCCGCTGGCCCCGGCCGTCGTCGCCGCCCTCCACGACGCCACCGGCGTGTGGTTCGACCGGTTCCCGCTGACCCCCGACCTGGTGCGGGCCGGGCTGCGCGCCGCCGGTGCGAACTCGGCCACGAACGGCCCGGCCGGCGAGCGATAGCGAGGCAAAAGGGCACCGGCACGACGAGATCGCTTGCCGTCCACCCGCACGCTCTGCGAATCTGCTGGGATTCCGGGGCGCATGATCTTCACGGGTGGGACCATCCTGACCGGCGACCCGGGCCGCCCCCGCGCCGAGGCCGCGGCCGTCGACGGCGGGCGGGTGGTCGCGCTGGACGGCGAGGCGCTCGAGCGGCGCGACGGCGCCACCGAGGTCGTGGACCTGGCCGGCGGCTGCCTGGTGGCCGGGTTCCACGACGGCCACATCCACCCGCTGTACGGCGGCACCGAGCTCGGCGACGCGCCGATCGGCGGGTCGGCCTCGGTGGACGAGGTGCTCGACCGGCTGCGCGCGTACGCGGCGGCCAACCCGGGCAAGGCCTGGGTCACCGGCGGCGGCTACGAGCCTTCGCTCCTGCCCGGCGGCAACGGCGACGCCGAGGTGCTCGACCGGGCCGTGCCCGACCGGCCGGCGCTGATCTGGGCGACCGACCACCACACGGCCTGGGCCAACTCGGCCGCGCTGGCCGCCGCCGGCATCGACGAGCGGACGCCCGACCCGCCGGCCGGCACGATCGTCCGCCGGGCCGACGGCCGGCCGCTCGGCGCGCTGCTCGAGTCGGCGGCCGAGCTGGTGGCCCAGCTCGTCCCGGCGCCGACGGCGGCGGAGAAGGGCGACGGGCTCGGCCGGGCGCTGCCGCTCATGGCCGCGGCCGGCATCACGTGGGCCCAGGAGGCGGCCCTCGCCCCCGACGACCTCGGCGTCTACCTCGACCTCGCCGCCACCGGCCGGCTGACCTGCCGGGTGAACGTCGCCTTCCGGTCCTCGCCGTCCCGCTGGCGGGACCAGCTGGCGCCGTTCGCCGCCGCCAGGGCGAGGGCGGCGGACGAGGGCGGCGACCTCGTGACCGCCCGCACGGTCAAGTTCTTCGCCGACGGCGTGGTCGAGGCGGGCACGGCGGCGATGCTCGAGCCCTACGAGGACGCGCCCCACTCGTGCGGCCTGCCGAACTGGCCGGCCGAGGAGCTGGCCGAGGCCGTCGCCGCCTTCGACGCCGCCGGCTTCCAGGTCCACGTCCACGCCATCGGCGACGGCGGCATCCGGGCCGCGCTCGACGCCGTCGAGCACGCCGCCGCCCGCAACGGCCCCCGCGACCGCCGGCCGGTGATCGCCCACACCCAGGTGGTGCACCCCGACGACCTGCCGCGGTTCGCGAAGCTGGGCGTCATCGCCAACTTCGAGCCCCTGTGGGCCCAGCTCGACCCGGTCATGGTCGACCTCACCGAGCCCCGCCTCGGCGCCGAGCGCAGCCGCTGGCAGTACCCGATCGGCGCCATCGCCCGGTCGGGCGCCACCGTCGGCTTCGGCAGCGACTGGCCGGTGTCGTCGCTCGTGCCGACCGAGGGCATGGCCGTCGCCGTCACCCGGCGGACGCCGGACGGCGTGCCCCCCGACGGGTGGCTGCCCGAGCAGCGGGTCACGTCCGACCTCGCCGTCGCCGCCTACACGGCCGCCGGCGCCTGGCAGGCCTTCGCCGAGGCCGACGCCGGTGCCGTCACCCCCGGCCGGCGGGCCGACCTCTGCCTGCTGGCCGACGACCCGACCACGGTGGGGGAGGGCGACCTCGCCGGCCTGCCCGTGCTCGGCACCTGGCTCGGCGGGCGGGAGGTGTTCCGGCGGTGACGGCGGCGACGGGCGCGAACGGCGCCGGCACCGTCGACCTCGAGTCGGTCACCAAGCGCTTCGGCTCGGTGGTCGCCGTCGACGACCTCACCCTGCACATCGAGGCCGGCGAGTTCCTGTCCCTGCTCGGCCCGAGCGGCTGCGGCAAGACCACGACCCTGCGGATGCTGGCCGGGTTCGAGGACCCCGACGCCGGCGTCGTCCGCCTGTCGGGCCGGGACATCACCCGCGTGCCCGCCTACCGCCGCGACGTCAACACCGTGTTCCAGCACTACGCCCTGTTCCCGCACATGAGCGTGGCCGAGAACGTGGCCTACGGCCTCCGCCAGAAGGGCGTGGACAAGGGCGACGTCCGCCGCCGGGTGGGCGACGCGCTGGAGATGGTGAAGATGACGAGGTACGCGCGCCGCAAGCCCCGCCAGCTGTCCGGCGGCCAGCAGCAGCGGGTGGCGCTGGCCAGGGCCCTCGTCAACCGGCCGGCCGTCCTCCTGCTCGACGAGCCCCTCGGCGCCCTCGACCGCAAGCTCCGCCAGGAGATGCAGATCGAGCTCAAGCTCATCCAGACCAGCGTGGGCACGACGTTCGTCTACGTCACCCACGACCAGGAGGAGGCCCTGTCGATGTCGGACCGCATCGCGGTCATGCTCGACGGGCGCATCGAGCAGCTGGGCACGCCCGAGGAGGTGTACGACCGGCCGGCGTCGGCGTTCGTCGCCGGCTTCATCGGCCAGCAGAACTTCCTCGTGGGCACGGCGACGGCCGACGGCAGCGGCCTCGAGGCCGACGGTTGCCGGGTCGCCGCCGGGCGGGTGGCCGCCGACGTCGCCGCCGGCCAGGCCGCCATCGCCGCGGTGCGCCCCGAGTACGTGCAGGTCGCGGACACCGACCCGGGGGCGGCCACGAACGTGCTGAAGGGCACGCTGGCCGGCACCGCCCACCTCGGCGAGCTCGTCCAGTACGTCGTCACCACCCCGGCCGGGGCCGAGGTCATCAGCCGCCAGCCGAGGGCCAGCGCGCCCCGGCTGGCCGTCGGCGAGCCCGTCTGGTGCTCGTGGGACGCGGCCGATGCCCACCTGTTCGGCGCCGGCCAGCGCCATCTCGTCCTGCCCGACCCCGGCGAACCGTCGCCGACCACCGAGCCGACCGCCGCCCCTGCGTAGGAGGAGCGCCGCCATGCCGAACCGCCCCCGCCCCGACCGCCCGATCCGCCTGCTCGTCCCGCCGTCGGTCGCCCAGCGGCTGATCACCAGGCGCCGGTTCCTGACGATGGGCGGGGCCGGTATGGCCGCCGTCGGCCTCGGCCTCGCCGGCTGCGGCGGCGACGACGACGAGGCCCCCGTCGGCGCCGGCGGCACCAGCTCGACCGGCGGCACGGGCACGAGCGCGGCCGAGATCGAGGATGCGCTGTCGATCTACACGTGGGCCGAGTACCAGTCCGAGGACAACGTCGCCACGTTCGAGGACGAGAACGGGCTGACGATCTCCCTCGACATCTTCGACTCGAACGAGGCGGCCATCGCCAAGCTCGAGCTCCAGGGCGGCTCGGCCGGCTACGACATCGTCGTGCCGACGGGCACGTTCATCCCCCAGATGGTCGAGAAGGGGCTCCTCCAGAAGCTCGACAAGTCGAAGATCCCGAACTTCGAGAACCTCGACCCGGCCTTCCTCGACCAGCCGTGGGACCCGGGCAACGAGTACTCGGTGGTGAAGGACTGGGGCTCGACCGGCTACGTGTACGACACGAGCGTGATCGGCGAGGAGCTCACCGACTGGGCGGACTTCTTCCGCGCCGCGGCGATGGACGGGGTGAGCGGCAAGGTCGCCGTGCTCGCCTCGCCGGGCGACGTGACCGGCATGGTCTTCTGGCGGGAGGGCATCGACTGGAACACCACCAACCCGGAGGACCTCGACCTCGCCGAGCAGGTGATCCTCGAGGAGCTGGTGCCCCACATCAAGGCGTTCGACTCGTACCCGGTCGAGGGGCTGCTCGGCGGGTCCTTCACGCTCGCCCAGATGTTCAACGGCGACGCCCGGTCGGTGATCATCGAGGACCCCGAGAAGTTCCGGTGGGTGCTCGGCGCGCCGAAGACCGAGCTGTGGGTCGACACCTGGGCCATCGTCGCCGACGCCCCCCACCCCGAGGCCGCCCACGCCTGGATCAACTTCATCCTCGACCCCGAGGTGTCGGCCGCCGAGGTCGACTGGCACGGCTACAACACGGCCGTCGTCGGCGTGCAGGACTTCCTCCCCGACGACCTCGAGGCGCCCGAGATCATCTTCTTCACCGACGAGGAGAAGGCCAGGCTGGTGCCCGGCGAGGTCAACGAGGCCCAGGACCGCATCGTCGAGATCTTCAACAGGGCGCAGGCCGCCGCCGGCGGCTGAGGTGGCTGCCACCCGCCGGCGGGGCCGCCTGCCGCGCTCGGTCCTCGCCCTGCCGTCGTGGGCGTGGTACCTGCTGTTCTTCGTCGTCCCGCTGTCGGTGATCGGCTGGTACAGCCTCGGCTACAAGCCGCCGGTCACCGCCGGCAAGGCCATCGGCCTCGACCGCCTGTCGTTCGACAACTACGCCGACACGGTCAGCGACACGTTCCTCGACACGTTCACGGCGACCATGCGGACCTCGATCACCGGCACGGTCCTGTGCCTCCTGGCCGGGTTCCCGATCGCCTACCACCTGGCCACGCGGGTGAGCCCCCGGTGGCGGGGGCTGCTGCTCGGGCTCGTGATCGTGCCGTTCTGGACGTCGTTCCTGCTGCGGACGTTCGCCTGGCGGATCATCCTGTCGCCCAACGGCGTCGTGTCGACCACGCTCCAGGACTGGCACGTGCTCGGCGGGCCCATCGACATCCTGGACACCCGCTCGGCCGTCCAGCTCGGCGTGCTCTACAACTACCTCCCGCTCATGATCTTCCCGCTGTTCGTCGCCCTCGACCGGCTCGACCCGGCGCTTCGGGAGGCGAGCAAGGACCTCGGGGCCGGGCGGTGGCGCACGTTCACCCAGGTGACCCTGCCCCTCGCCGCGCCCGGCATGGTCGCCGGCCTGCTGCTCGTGTTCATCCCGCTGTCGGGCGAGTACGTGACCCCGTCGATCCTCGGCGGGGCCAAGGGGCTGATGGCCGGCAACCTCGTCGCCAGCCAGTTCTTCTCGGCCCAGAACTGGGCGCTCGGCTCGGCGATGGCCATCGTGCTGATCGGGCTGATCCTCGCCGCGATCGTCGTGTTCGGCGCCGCCGGCCTGCTGCTGCGGGAGGTGGCGAGGCGCCGGCGCCGGGTCGACGTGCCCGACGGGCCGGCCGCCCCGGCCGCGGCCCGCCCCGTCGCCGCCGGGGTGCCGGCGTGAGCGGGTTCGTCGCCGGCCGGCGCCGGCGCCGGTTCGACGGCGTGGCCGTCGGGCTGCGGGCCTACGCCCTCGTCCTGTTCGTGTTCCTGTACCTGCCGATCGTGTTCGTCGTCGTCTACTCGTTCAACGACGGGCGGCGGCTGCTGATCTGGAACGGGTTCAGCGCCCGCTGGTACGAGCGGGCCCTCGACAGCAACACCATCCAGAGCGCGGTGCAGACCTCGGTGAAGGTGGCGGCGCTGAACGCGGTGGTGGCCATCGTGCTCGGGTCGCTGGCCGGCATCGCCCTGGCCCGCCGGCCGGGGCGGTGGACGACGCCGTTCCTCGCCCTCGTGTTCCTGATCCTCGTCACGCCGGAGATCGTCGACGCCATCGCCTACCTGATCTTCTTCGTGCGCATCGAGATGAACGAGACCCTGGCCCGGCTCGTGATCGGCCACTCGGTGTTCGGGTCGGCCGTCGTGACGCTGATCGTGCGGGCCCGGCTGTCCGGCATCGACGAGTCGCTCGAGGAGGCGGCCGCCGACCTGGGCGCCCCGCCCACGCGGGTGTTCCGCCAGATCACGCTCCCGCTGATGATGCCGGCCGTGCTGGCCGGCGGGCTGCTGGCGTTCACGTTCAGCCTGGACGACGTGATCGTGTCGTCGTTCGTGAGCTCGGCCGGCACGTTCACCCTGCCCGTGTACATCTTCTCGTCGCTGCGGACGGGGCTGAAGGGCGACGTCGCCGCCATCTCCACGCTCATGCTCCTGCTGACCCTCGTCGCCATCGCCGTCGCCGCCCTCGTGCTGCGCCGCGGCGGCGACACCACCGAGGACATCACCGCCACCCTGACGGGCGGCGGCTGACGGTGGGCCCGTTCGTGCTCCTCGCCGGGCTGCTCGCGCAGTTCGCCGTCCACCCGACCGGGCAGGTCGACGCCACCGGCGACGCCCGCGTCACCGGGAAGATGCGGTGCTCGGAGCCGGCCCACGCCATCGTCGAGATCGAGCTGAGCCAGGAGATCCACGGGCGGGTGCTCACCGTGGTCGACTTCGTGGAGTTCGAGTGCGGGCCGGACGCCAAGAGCTGGCGGGTCGTGCTGCGCACCGGGCGGGCCGGCTTCCGGCCCGGGCCGGCGTTCGTCGAGGCCTTCGGCGAGGCGTCCACCCCGGACGAGGCCGTCGGCCGCACGGTGAACCAGCCGGTCGAGCTGGAGCGGCCGTGACCCGCATCGGGGCCATGTACGGGCCGAGGGTGACGTTCAACGGCGTGCCCGAGTGCGACCTGGCCGACCCGTCCTCGTTCGAGGGGGCCGACGTGGTCGTGGTCGGCGCCCCCTTCGACGGCGGCACGTCGCACCGGCCCGGCACCCGGTTCGGGCCCCAGGCCATCCGCACCACCGACTACCTCGGCTACGGCGAGGGCCGGCCCCACCTCGCCCTGCACGTCGACCCGTTCGAGGCCCTGCGCATCGTCGACGCCGGCGACGTGCTCATGCTCCCCGGCGAGATCGAGCCGGCCCTGGCCCGGCTGGAGGACGCCGTCGCCACCGTCGCGGCCGCCGGGGCCGTGCCCGTCGTGCTCGGCGGCGACCACACGATCGCCCTGCCCGACGTCACCGGCGTGGCCCGCCACCTCGGCTTCGGCCGCGTGTCGGTGGTCCACTTCGACGCCCACGCCGACACCGGCGACACCCAGTTCGGCTCGCTGCTCGGCCACGGCACGCCCATGCGGCGGCTGATCGAGTCGGGCGCGGCGCGCGGCGACCGGTTCCTCCAGATCGGCCTGCGGGGCTACTGGCCCGGCCCGGAGACCCTCGCCTGGATGGCCGAGCAGCGCATGCGCAGCTACGAGATGAGCGAGGTGGTGGGCAGGGGCCTCGACACGGTCCTCGACGAGGCGTTCGCCATCGCCACCGACGGGTGCGACGGCGTGTTCCTGTCCGTCGACGTGGACGTCGTCGACCCGGGCATGGCGCCGGGGACGGGCACGCCCGAGCCCGGCGGGCTGACCAGCCGCCAGCTCCTCGACGCCGTCCGCCGCTGCGCGCTGGAGCTGCCGCTCGCCGGCATGGACGTGGTCGAGCTGTCGCCGCCCTACGACGGGCCCGGCGAGGTGACGGCCTACCTGGCCAACCGGGTCGTGCTGGAGGCGCTCTCCGGGATGGCCGCCCGGCGGCGCTAGCTTCCGGCGGGTGCCCGCCCGCGTCGCCCTGCTGCCCGCCGGTGAGCGGCCCTGGCTGGCGGAGGCCATCGAGGCCGGCGGCGGCGAGGTGGTCGACTCGGCCGCCGCCGAGGGGCTCGTGTGGGCCACGCCCGGCGACGCCGACGGCCTCGCCGCGGCCCTGGCGGCCGCCCCGTCGGTCCGGTGGGTGCAGCTGCCGTGGGCCGGGGTGGAGCCGTTCGCCGGGCTGCTGGCCGACGAGGCGGCGGCCGGCGAGCGGGTGTGGGCGAGCGGCAAGGGCGTGTACGCCGAGCCGGTGGCCGAGATGGCCCTCGCCCTCGGCCTCGCCGGGCTGCGCAACGTGGCCGGGTACGCCAGGGCGACCTCGTGGGGCCCGCCCGAGGGGACCATGCTCCACGGCGCCAGGGTGGCGGTCCTCGGCGGCGGCGGGATCACCGAGGTGCTGCTGCGGCTGCTGGCCCCGTTCGGCGCGTCGGTGACGGTCGTGCGTCGGCGGCCGGCGCCCATGGACGGCGCCACCCGGGTGGTCGGCGCCGACCGGCTCACCGCCGCGCTGACCGGCGCCGACCTCGTCGTGCTGGCCCTCGCGCTCACGAAGGAGACGGTCGGGGTCATCGGGGCCGAGCAGTTCGAGCTGATGGAGCCGCACGCCTGGCTGGTCAACGTGGCCAGGGGCCGCCACGTCGTCACCGACGACCTCGTCGTCGCCCTGCGCAAGGGCGACATCGGCGGCGCCGCCCTCGACGTCACCGACCCCGAGCCGCTGCCCGCCGACCACCCGCTCTGGGCGTTCCCGAACTGCGTGATCACCCCGCACGTCGGCAACACGCCGGAGATGGCGGTGCCGCTGCTCTCGGCCAGGGTCACCGAGAACGTGCGGCGGTGGGCGGCCGGGGAGCCGCTCGTCGGCCTGATCGACCTCGCCCTGGGGTACTGAGGCGGGCATGGCCTGGGCTGGCGGCGAGCCGCTCCTGACCGCCGGCGAGCTGGCCGGGCTGCTCGCCGAGGAGGACCGCCTGCGGGCCGTCGCCGCCCTCGTGCTGGGGGCGACGACGATGTCCGAGGTGGCCTCGGCGGCCGGGCTGGAGCCCAGGGTGGCGGGCAGGGCGCTGGCCCGCCTCGTCGACGCCGGCCTGGTCGTCCGGGACAAGACGGGCGAGCACTACGTCGTCGTCGAGGCGTTCCGCCAGGCGGCCAGGGCGGCCGCGCCGGCCGAGCCGCCCGACGAGCACCCCGACGCCCCGCCCGACGCGGCGAGGGTGCTGCGGGCCTTCGTGCGGGGCGGGCGGCTCCTGTCGATCCCGGCGGCCAAGGCCAAGCGCCAGGTCATCCTCGACCTGCTGGCCCAGGAGTTCGAGCCCGGCCGCCGCTACACCGAGCGCCAGGTCAACGCCATGCTCGTGCGCTGGCACCCCGACACGGCCGCCCTCCGCCGCTACCTCGTCGACGACGGCTTCATGGAGCGCGAGGCCGGCGAGTACTGGCGCGCCGGCGGCACGTTCACGCCCTGAGCCGCATCGGGACGTGGAGGATGCCGGCGTCGTCGAAGGGCGGGCCGGTGACCTCGAAGCCGAAGCGCTCGTACCAGCCGACGAGGGTCTCCTGGGCGTCGAGCACGACCGGCCGGTCGGCGACGCCGAGCGCGGCCTCGACCAGCCGGGCGGCCAGGCCGGCGCGCCGGGCCGCCGGTGCCGTCGCCACCCGCCCGATCCGGCTGCCGCCGCCCGGCTCGGCCACCACCCTGGCCACCGCCACCGGCGCGCCGGCCCCGCCCTCGACCCACAGGTGCCACGTCGACGGCTCGGTGTCCCGGCCGTCGAGGTCCTCGAACAGGCTGGCCTGCTCCAGCACGAACACGGCCGCCCGCAGGCGCAGCAGCCCGTAGAGCGTCGCCGGGTCGAGGTCGGCGAAGCGGGCCAGGCGGACCTCAGGCAATGCCGAACGCCTGGAGGATGACGGCGGTGGCGTCGACGGGCGCCGGCCGGGGGGCGACGTCGGTCGGCACGTCGCGGGGCCACCAGTGCTCCCACCCGGCGATCCGGTAGAGGGCGACCCCCTGCGGGTGGGCGCACCCCGTCCACCGCAGGTGCACGACGCCGGGCGCCACCTGGAGGCGGGCCGGCACGGGGCCGCAGCCGTCCCGCTCGGCCCATTCGGCCACCGACTCGACCACCGGCCGGGCGTGGAGCAGGCCGTGGAGCACCGGCCCGCCGGCGAGGGGGACGGTGGCGTCCGCGGTCCCGTGGAAGGCCACGACCGGCAGCCCCGTCGGCCACTTGCACCCCGCCTCGAGGTTGGCCCCGGCGACGAGCGCGATCCCGGCCAGCCGGGCGCCCATCGAGCAGGCCAGGACCGTCGCCATCCCCGCCCCGTTCGAGAAGCCGGCGACCACCACCCGCCCACGGTCGACGCACACGGTGCCGGCCACCCGGTCGAGCAGGTCGGCCAGGAAGGCGACGTCGTCGGGGCCGGGGAGGATGCCGGGGAGCGACCACCGGCTCGGCGACCCCGCCCCCTGAGGGGTGACGACGACGGCGCCGGCCGCCGTGCCGGCCGACTCCATGCCGCTCCTCGCGGCCACGACGGCGGCCGAGGACGTGTAGCCGTGGAGCACGAGGACGAGCGGGGCCGGGGTGGACGGCGCCGCCGACGGCGGTACGGCCAGCCGGTAGGTGCGGTCGTGGCCGCCGGAGCGCAGGTGGCGCACGGTGACGCCGGGCCGGGGGAGCGGGGCGCCGGGGCGGCAGGCCGGGCTCGGGCCGCTGGCGGCGGCGGCCGGGGCGGCCGGCCACCGGGACCCGGCGCCGGCCGAGCCCGTCCCCGTGGGCGCGGCGGAGAAGGTGGCCGCCACCACCAGCGCCACACCGAGCAGCCGCGTCGCGGCGCGCGACACCGTGCGGGGCCTCCGGCCCCTCGCCCGCATCCTCCCGTTGCCTCCCGGCCCCAGTATCGGCCATGGCCGGCCCATGCGTGAGCGGGTCGGGGACGCGGGTAGGGCACCGTCACACGACCGTCACGGACGATCCGGAAGGCCCCGTTGCACCCCGTCGCCACGATCACCGACGAGCTCCGCTCCACCACGACCTTCCGTGCCCTCGACGGGCTGCGGGGCGTGGCCGTCGCAGCCGTCATCGGCTTCCACCTGTACCGCTTCGCCGTCATCGGCTGGACGGCGGGCGGCGCCGACGTCCCGGTGTGGGCGTGGCCGATCGGCCTCGGGCAGTTCGGGGTGGACGTGTTCTTCGTCCTGTCCGGGTTCCTCGTGGTCCGCAGCTGGTCGGCGCTGCGGCGCAGGCGGCCGGGGTGGGACGGGGTGAGGGAGTTCTTCCGGCGCCGGGCGCTGCGGATCCTGCCGGGGTTCCTCGTGGCCGTCGCCGTCCTCACCCCGCTGCTCGCCCCCCGTCTGCTGGCCCCCTCGCACTGGGGCGACCTGGCCCTGCTGGCCTCGACCCAGGGGTACTGGAAGCCGGGCCTCGTCCACGACGTGAACGTCGTGTTCTGGAGCCTCACCCCCGAGGTCGACTTCTACCTGCTGGTGCCGGTCGTGGCCGTCGTGCTCGCCGTGCGCCGGCGGTGGGCCCTGCTCGCCGTCGCCCTGGCCGTCAGCGTGGTCTGGCAGGGGTGGGGGCACGGCGAGCTGGCCGCCGGGGTGATCCTCGGCCGCATCGACCAGTTCGTCGCCGGCGCCGTCGTCGCCACCCTCTTCGCCGACCACCAGGCCGGCCGCCGCCACCCGGTGATCGACCTCGTGCGCCGGCCCGGCGCCGGCTGGGCGATGGCGCTCGGCATCGTCGCCCTGGGGACCGTCCTCGGCGCCGCCCTCGGCCCGCTGCCCACCGGCGACTGGATGGCGTTCGTCCACCCGGCGGCGTCGCTGCTGTTCGCCGGGATCGTCCTGCGCCTCGCCGTGGACGACGGCCCCCACCGCCTCGGCCACCCCGTCCTCCGCTACGCGGGCATGGTCAGCTACGGCGTCTACCTGTGGCACTACCGGGTGCTGTCGTTGGCGTTCTCGGTGACCGGCATCGTGCCCGGCGACGGGACGCCGGCGGCCGCCGTGGTCGTGGTCGCCCTGGCTGCCGTGGCCGCCTCGATGGCCGTCGGCACGGCGTCGTACCTGCTGGTCGAGCGGCCGTTCCTGCGCCACAAGCACGCCGCCGCGGCGTCGGGCCCGGCCGGCCCGGCCGGTGACGGCACCCCGCCCGAGGACGATCGTCGCCGGGCCCTCGCCGCCGTAGGGTGACGGGACGCCAACGCACTACCAGGTCCTCGGCGTCCCGCCCTCCGCCGCCCACGACGAGGTCCGCCGCGCCTACCACGCGAGGGCCAGGGCGCTGCACCCCGACCGCTTCGCCGGCGCGCCGGCGGACGAGGCGGCGAGGGCGGCCCGGGCCATGCAGGACGTCAACGAGGCCTGGCGGGTCCTCCGCGACCCGGCCAGGCGCCGGGCCTACGACCGGTCCCTCGCTCCAGCGCCGCCCCGGCCGGCACCCGCGCCCGCCCCGGCGGCCGACGAGGACGACGACCTCGTCGACGTCGCCCCGCCCGTCGGCCCCGGCTGGGCCCACGTCCTCCGCGGCATCCCCTGGGCCGTCCTGCTCGTCGTCCTCGGCGCCATGTTCGTGTTCACCGCCTACGCCTCGAGGGGCGGCGACGCCGGCCTCGTCGGGTCGTGCGTGGCGCTCCAGCGGTCGCCCGGGTCGACGGTCGTGTGCGGCACGCCGGGCGCCGGCCGGGTGAGCTCGGTGGTCGAGCCCGGCCGGGCCTGCCCGCCCGGCGCCACCCGGGTCCACTGGGACGAGGACGGCACGGGGGTCTGCGTCACCCGGTGAGCAGGAGCCGGGTGCCGACCGCGGCGTCCGGCGGCACCTCCCACCATCCCTCGCCGGCCGGCGCCGCGCCGGGCACGGCGGCCGGGTCGGGGACGGCGAACGCGAGGTGGTGCACCCGGCCGGGCCGGTCGCCCACCCAGGCGGCGACGTCGGGGTAGGCGGCCGCGTCGAGCAGGCGGACGGTGCCCCCGCCCGACCAGCGCAGGTCCAGCCAGCCAGGGCCGTCGGCCACCTCGTCGCCCCGGAGGACGCCGGCGAACAGGTGGGCGGCGGCCACCGGGTCGGCGACGGCGAGCGCCACCCGCAGCAGGCGGGCCGGGGCGGCGGCCGCCGGGGCCGGGAGGTCGGCCGGTGCCGGCGCGTCCCACCCGCCGGCGGCCTGGGCGAGCTGCACGACGACGCCGTGGGCCGCCTTCGGGTGCAGGAACGCCTCCTTCCACATGGGGTCGTCGACGTCGACGCCGACGACCGGGTAGCCGGCCGCCTCGGCCTCGGCGATGGCCGCCGCGAGGTCGGGGACCTTGAACGTGAGGTGGTGCGGGCCGGGGCCGTGGGCGTCGAGGAAGCGGCGGGCGAACCCCGGCCCGGCCGGGGCGAGCACCTCGACCTTCAGGTCGGCGAAGGCCAGCTGGCAGGCGTCGAAGTCGGCCATCCCGCCGCCTGCCACCCAGGCGCCGCCGAGGTCGCGCCGGAAGCGGGGCCAGGCGTCGCCCCAGCGCTCGACGGCGACGGCGACGTGGTCCAGGACGATCGGTGACGGCATCCGGCGAGTCTGCCCAGCGGAGCGCTCGCTAGCGTGGCCGCATGATCGAGGTGGAGGCCTTCGACCACCTGGTGCTCAACGTGGCGGACGTCGAGCGCTCGCTCGCCTGGTACCGCGACGTGCTCGGCCTGGCGCCCGAGCGGGTCGAGGAGTGGCGCAGGGGCGAGGCGCCGTTCCCGTCCGTGCGGGTCAGCGCCGGCACGGTCATCGACCTGATCGCCGGGGCCCGCTCCGGCGAGAACGTCGACCACCTGTGCCTCACCCTGGCCCCGGTCGACCTGGCCGAGCTGGCCGCCTCCGGCCGGTTCGAGGTGCTCGAGGGCCCCGTGCCCCGGTGGGGCGCCCGGGGGGTCGGCACGTCGCTCTACGTGCGCGACCCGGACGGCAACACCGTCGAGCTGCGCCACTACGGCTGAACGTGGAGCTCGCCCGGCTGGCGGCGTCCGTGCGCGCCGGCGAGGTGTCGGCGAGGGAGCTCGTCGGGGCCGCGCTGGCCCGCATCGAGGCCGTCGACGGGCGGCTCGGGGCGTTCGTCGCCGTCGACGGGGAGCGGGCGCTGGCCGAGGCGGCCGCCGTCGACGACCTCGTCGCCCGGGGCGAGCCGGTCGGGCCGCTGGCCGGCGTGCCGGTGGGCGTGAAGGACCTGGAGGACGCGGCCGGGTTCCGGACGTCCAGGGGGTCGCTGCTGCACCGGGACGACCCGGTGGCGTCGGCCGACTCGGTCGTCGTCGCCCGGCTGCGGGCGGCCGGGGCGGTGGTCGTCGGCAAGACCAACACCCCGGAGTTCGGGTTCTCGGCCGACACCGTGAACCGGGCCTTCCCGCCCAGCCGCAACCCGTGGGACGTGCGCCGCTCGCCGGGCGGGTCGTCGGGCGGGTCGGCGGCCGCCGTCGCCGCCGGGATGGTGCCGCTCGCCACGGGCTCCGACGGCGGCGGGTCGATCAGGATCCCGTCGGCGCTGTGCGGGCTGACCGGGCTGAAGCCGTCGCTCGGGCGGGTGCCGACCGGCGGTCGGCCGGCCGACTGGCCGTCGCTGTCGACGAGGGGGGTGATCGCCCGGACGGCGGCCGACGTGGCCGTGGCCTACGACGTCGTCGCCTGGCCGGAGCCGACCGACCTGCGGTCCCTGCCGGCGGTCGGGCCGCCGGGGTCGTGGTCGGCGGCCGTCGCCGGCACCGGCCCGCCCCGGGCGGTGGCGTGGTCGCCCACGTTGGGCTACGCCACCGTGGACCGGGAGGTGCTGGCGGTGTGCTCGGCGGCGGTCGAGCGCCTGGCCCGGGAGGGGGTCGAGGTCGTCGAGGTCGACCCCGTGTTCGAGGAGGACCCGGTGCGGGCGTGGCTGGCGCTCGTCGCCGTGTCGACCCTGCGGCGGCTGGAGGGCCGGCGGGGGAGCGACGACTGGGCGCTGCTCGACCCGTCCGTGTCCTGGGCCCTCGGGTGGGCGGCGGAGGAGGTGTCGGCGACCGACTTCGCGAGGGCCGAGGACGCCGGGCACCAGCTCAACCTGCGCCTGGTCGACGTCTTCCGGCGGGCGCCGCTGCTGCTCACCCCGGTCGTGGCCGGCCAGACGCCGGTGAGCGGCGGGCACGGCACGATCGACGGCGTCCCCGACCGCAACTGGGTGCGGTTCACGTACCCGTTCAACCTCACGAGGTCGCCGGCCGGCTCGGTGTGCGCGGGGCTCACGGCGGACGGCATGCCCGTCGGCCTCCAGGTGGTCGGCCCCCAGCACGCCGACCTCGAGGTGCTCGCCGCGCTGGCCTACGTCGAGGCGCTGCTGGCCCTCGACCTCACGCCGCCCCCGCTCGACTGACGGCCGTCCGGGCGGCGGGTCGCGCGGCCCGGTCGTGGCCGGCGGACCGCGGGCCGTGGGAACGTCCGGGCGCCGAGGCGGCCTCGCTACCTTGGGGGGCGTGGGGACGACGCCGCCTGCACCGTGGGTCCTCGGTGGGGAGTCGATCGTCGGCCTCGCCCGGTGGCGGGGCCCGGCCCCGCCGCTGCCGCCCGCGCTGCGGCCCGCGCCCGGCCCGTGGGTCGTCGCCGCCGTCCGCTACACCGGCTCGCCGGTCGGCCCCTACCTCGAGCTCGCCGTCGCCCAGCCGGCCAGGATCGGCCTGCGCCCGGGCTGGTGCGTCCAGGTGATGGTCGTCGACTCGCCCGCGTCGCGCATCGGCGGCCGCCTCCACTGGGGCCTGCCCAAGGAGCTCGGCACCCTCCGCTGGGACGAGGAGGGGCGGGAAGCGGCGGCGCTGACCTGGGAGGAGAAGGGCGTCGTCGTGCGCGGCCGCCCACTGCCCGGCCCGCCGCTGCCCTGGCTCGTGCCCGTGCGGGCGCTCCAGCAGCGGGGCGACGGGCCCGTCCACGTCCCCGGCCGCCTCCGAGGGACCGGCCGGCTGTCGACGGTCAGGGTCGAGGTCGACGAGCAGCGCGCCCCCGACCTCCTGCCCCTCGCCGGCCGCCACCCTGGCGTGCACGTGCGGGGGATGCAGATGATCCTGCGGGAGGCCAGGACGCCCACCGGCGTCGTCGCCGCCCTCCGCAACGCTCAGCGGGTGCCGAGAGCCGCGGTCTGGTGAGGCTGGTAGCCTGACCGGTCCCGGGCGCATGGCTCAGTTGGTTAGAGCGCAGCCTTCACACGGCTGAGGTCACAGGTTCGAGTCCTGTTGCGCCCACCGCTCCGGCGGCCCGCCTAGTTCACGTAGTAGGTGACGGTGAGGGTCGCGGCGTCGTGCTGGACGCGGCGAATGCCGCTGTTCACCCTCATGTAGAGCTTGAGGGTGAGGCTGTTGGCCATCGCGGGGGTGGTCACGCCCGTCAGGTCGATCACGTCGGTGTTGAAGACCGACCCGCTGCCGCAGTACGGCGCCACGGCGGACCCGTGGGTCCCGACGAGCGTCGTGCCGGCATAGGCCTCGAGCCAGTAGCAGGTCGAGACCGAGCCCTGGTCCCGGTAGGTGTGGGTGAACACGGCGTCGGTGACCGTCGCGTTCGTCGGGACCTCGCCGGCGAAGCCGAACTCGACGTACCGAGCGGTCGTGAACGTGTTCGACCAGTTGTTGGCGCTGGTGTACGTGGTCCCGTCGGCGGTGGGGAGGGGCCATCTGGTGACCGAGGCCGAGCCGGTGGCGGCGTCGGTCTCGAGCACCGGGAGCAGGACGTAGGGACCGACCGCGGTCGTGCCCGTGATCGTCACCTCGTCGAGGACGGCGCTGCTGCCGGACGTGTTGCGCCCGTAGATCCGCACGCGGAGGTCGTCGGCCACCGCCGTGGTCGTCACCTCGGTGATCTGGCTGGTGAGGGTCGTCGTCGTGGTGCCGGCGCACCCGAACGGCGACGCCGACGAGCCGCGGGTGGCGACGACCGCGGCCGTCGACCGGCGCCGGACCTCGACGTAGACACAGGTCGTCCCGGACGTGCTCCTGAACGTGAGGTGGAAGGTCGCGTCCGTGACGGCCACGCCGTCGGGGAGGACGTTGGCGAAGTCGGCCTCGTACCAGCGGTTCGTCGCGAAGGCCGTGCCCCAGTTGCCGGTCGTCGTCGTGCGGCCGTCCGACCCGGCGGACAGCGGCTCGCTGGCGTTGACCGGCGACCCCCCGCCCGAGGCGTCCTGGATGCTCCAGGCCGACCACGTGTGGGACCCGGGGAACACCTGCTTGGTGCCGATCGTCGTGCCCGCGGCCACCGATCGGTTGAAGAGCGCGTCGGCGACGCCGGTGCCGGCGACGATCAGCGCGCCGGCGACGGCCACGGCGACGGCGACCCGCCCCGTCCTACGTCGCCACCTGCGCACCTGGGAGCTCCCCCTCGGGTCGCTCCGGTCCGCCGGCCGGGGCCCAGATCCACACCAACGCGAGCAGCACCAGCGCCACGGGTGCCACCACCGTGAACGCCAGCCGGGGTGCCACGCTCCGCAACGCGGTCACCGCCGTCCCCGCCTTCGGGACGACCGCCCACACCCGCCAGGCCCGCTCGCCGTCGAGGCGGGCCAGCCAGGGGTCGTCGGCCTCGTTGGCGTCGCCCCGGGTGCGCACCACCGGGTGGTCGCCCGCCTCGACGACCTCGATCACGCGGTGGGTGACGACGGCGTGGTCGCCGATCGGCGACCGCAGGGTCAGCACGTCGCCCACCCGCACGGTCGTGACGGGCACGGGGACGGACACGGCCAGGGCGCCCGCCGGCATCCCCGGCGCCATGCTGTCGCTCAGCACGGGCAGCAGCTGGTAGCGGGCGG
>DASWMK010000131.1 GCA_036399815.1 Acidimicrobiales bacterium | reverse complement strand
TGCTCGAAGCGGGCGCCGGCGAAGCGCAGGGCGGCGACGGCGAGGGCGACCGACACGAGGGCGACGACGGGGACGGCCCGCCGCTGCACCAGGCCGGCGACCCTGGCGAAGAAGCCGCGGTCGTCGGCGGCCGCGCCGGCCCTCGCCGGGCGGACCCGCCCGCCGGCGAGGGTGAGGAGGGCGGGCAGCCGGGTGACGCCGGCGGCGACGGCGCCGAGGACGACGCCGATGCCGCCGACGGCCAGCGACCGCAGCCCGTCGCTGTCGAACACGAGCAGGCCGGAGAGGGCGACGGCGACGGTCAGGCCGGAGAAGGCGACGGTGGCCCCGGCCGTCTCGACGGCCCGGCGGACGGCGGCGACGACGTCCCGCCCGGCGGCCCGCTCCTCGCGGAAGCGTCCGACCACGAGCAGGCCGTAGTCGACGCCGAGGCCGATGCCGAACATGGTGACGACGTTGACGGCGTAGACGGCCACGTCCCCGACGGCGGTGGCGGCGAGGAGCACGAGCATGGCGACGGCGACGCTCCCGACCGACAGCAGCACGGGCAGGCCGGCGGCCACCACGCCGCCGAGCAGCAGCACCATCACGAGGAAGGCGACGGGCAGGGCGACCGTCTCGCCCCTGGCCAGGTCCTCGCCGGCCTGGGCCTCGATCTCGTCGTCGACGGTGTCCTCGCCGCCGACCAGCACCCTCGGCGCGGCGTCGACCGTTTCGAGGCGCGCCGTCACCGTCGCCGCCACCCGGTCCACGGCCTCGTCGGGCCCCGCCTCCAGGCGGACGACGACGGCCGAGGCGTTCCCGTCCGCGGCCCGGAGGCGGGGGTCGGGCGTGCGGTAGGCGTCGAGCACGGCGGCCACGCCCGGCAGGGCGGCGACGTCGTCGGCCGCGGCCACCACCTCGGCCCGCACGGCCGGGTCGTCCACCGGCGCGCCGTCGACCACGGCGTACAGCTCGGGCCCGTCGTCCGGCCCGGGCGGGGCGTCCCGCCGGAGCTCGGCCAGCCGCGCGTAGGCCCTCGCCGACTCGCCGCCGTCGCCGCCCATGTCCGTCGTCAGCGACGCGAACACGAGCGGGCCGGCGGCCACGCCGAGCACGAGCACGGCGACCCAGGCGGCGACGACCGTGCGGGGACGGGTGGTGGCGATGCGACCGAGGCGCCGGAACATGGGGGCGACGGTACGGACGGGCCGGCCGGCCGTCGTCCCCCCGGGGTCGGGTCGCGGCCTCCCCTGTCAGGGGGAGACGACGCCGTGCTCGTAGGCGAAGATGACGGCCTGGACCCGGTCGCGCAGGCCGAGCTTCATGAGCACGTTGCCGACGTGGGTCTTCACCGTCGCCTCGCCGACGTACATGGCCGCCGCCATCTCGGCGTTGGTCATCCCCCTGGCGATCAGCGCCAGCGCCTCCCGCTCCCTGGCCGTCAGCGGGGCCAGCGCCCGCTCGTCGGGCCCCCGCCCGGCCGGCCGCGCGGCCGCGAACGCCTCGATCAGGCGGCGGGTCACAGCCGGGGCCAGCAGCGCGTCGCCGGCGGCCACGACGTGCACGGCGTCGACCAGCTGCTGGCGGGGCACGTCCTTCAGCAGGAAGCCGCTGGCCCCCGCCCGCAGGGCGTCGAACACGTACTCGTCGAGCCCGAAGGTGGTCAGCACGAGCACCCGGGGGCCGTCGCCGTCGCCGTTGCCGGCCGCCGAGCGGATGCGCCTCGTCGCCTCGATGCCGTCCATGACCGGCATGCGGACGTCCATCAGGACCACGTCGGGCCGGTCGGCGGCGGCGAGGCGCACGGCCTCGGCGCCGTCGCCGGCCTCGCCCACCACGTCGAGGCCGGCGGCCTCGAGGATCAGCCGGAACCCGGCCCGCACGAGGTCCTGGTCGTCGACGACGAGGACGCGGACGGTCACGTCGGCAGCCGGGCCCGCACCGCGAACCCGCCGCCGGGCCGGGGCCCGGCCTCGAGGTGGCCGCCGATCATCGCCGCCCGCTCCCGCATCCCGACGAGGCCGAGCCCGTCGCCGTCGCCCGACGGCGGGCCGGCGCCGTCGTCGGCCACCTCCAGCGCGACCGCGCCCGGCTCGTAGCGGACGACCACGGCCGCCGAGCACGGCCCGGCGTGGCGGAGCACGTTGGTCAGCCCCTCCTGCACGATCCGGTAGGCCGACACGTCGACGGCGGCCGGCACCGGCTGCGCGTCGCCCTCGACGCGCAGGTCCACCGGCAGGCCGGCCGCCCGCACCTGGTCGACGAGGGCGGGGAGGGCGCCGAGCCCGGGCTGGGGCACGCGGTCGCCGCCGGCCGCGCTGTCCTCGCGGAGCACGCCGAGCAGCCGCCGCAGCTCGCCGAGCGCCTCCCTGGCCGACGTGGCGATGCCCTCCAGCACCTCGGCCGCCCGCTCCGGCCGGTCGGGCAGCAGCGCCTGGCCGGCCTCCGCCTGCACGGCGATGACGCTGACGTGGTGGGCGGTGACGTCGTGGAGCTCGCGGGCCAGGCGGACCCGCTCGTCGGCCACCGCCCGCCTCGCCTCCTCCTCCCGCCGGCGGGCCAGGCCGGCGGCGTGGGCCCGGTTGGCCCGCATGGACTCGCCGAGCAGCCAGGCCGTCCCGACGGTGAGGTAGGTCGTCGTCCAGTCGGCGAAGTCGGCGCCGCGGTCGACGAGGAGCACGGCGAGCACGATGGCGGCCGTCGCCACGCCGGCCCTGATCGAGGTCCGCCGGGACGAGTGGGCGGCCACCGAGTAGACGGCGACCATCACGCCGTAGTGCAGGGTCGGGTCGGGGTGGCTCGACAGCCCGTACGCGGACGCGACGACCCCGGCGGCCAGCCAGACGGCCACGGGGTGGCGGCGCCGGGCGACCAGCACGGCGCACTCGGCCACGAGCAGCAGGCACGGGGCGAGCAGGGCCGCGTGCTCCCAGTCGCCCCGGCGCATCAGCGGCTCCACGAGCGACGCGGCGGCCAGCGCCACCGCGAACAGGGCGTCGACGAGCAGGGGCGCCACGGGGCGCGACGGTACCGACCGCCGGCCGGGCCGTCCTCCCCCGCGAGGGGGAGATCGGCCCGCCCCGTCAGGCCCGGGTCACGAGCGACACCGACTCGAACTCGAGCACCGACGGGTCCACGGGAGCCCCCTCGGCGTCTTCGACCACGAAGGTCACGTCCACGTCCACGGGCTCGCCGTCGGCCTCGTCGACGATCTCGGCGAGCGGGAACGACACGTCGACGTAGGTGTCGGCCGGCGCCTTGTGGTGGCGCGGCCGGACGTCGTAGGGGTCGTCCGATCGGTCGGGGACGTCGCAGTGGCCGGGGCCGCCGAGGCAGGGGCCGTGACCGAAGAGGGCCAGCATCCCGGCGTACCCGGTCCCGAGCGAGCGCTCGGTGTCGAGCGTGGCGTCGGGGTTGTTGAGGAACAGGTGGGCGAGGTAGGAGTCGTCCGGCGGCCGGAGGTGGAGGAACTCAAGCGTGGCCCGCCGGTACCGCGCACCGACCGAGCCGAGCACGAAGGTGGCGTTCGCCCTCGCCTCCTCCGGCACCGTGTCCTGACCCGTCGCGGCGGCGAGCTCGCGCACCTCGTCGGCAGCCACCATGCGCTCCTCGTCAACGTAGGAGTAGCCGAGGGCGTAGACGTCGAGCGTGTCGGCGCCGGTCATGTTGAACGGCTCGCAGACGAACGACCGCACCTCGGCGGGGACCGCCACGGTCGGGTGAACCTGCTGCCACATGTACCAGTTGCGGTCGACGTTGGCGTGGTGGAGCCAGAACACGGGGTCGTAGGCCGCTGTCGGCACCGACCCCATGTCGCCGCCGACCCAGACGTGAAGCTGGTTGTGCGGGTTCTCGAGGTTGGCCGAGAACTCCGGGAATTCGGTCTGCACCATCGCGAACTCCAGGGAGGCGGCGATGGTCGCGAGCTGCGCCGCCGGCCGGGGAGCGCGACTCGTCGGCTGACCGGTCCACTGGTTGTAGGCCGACCGCAGCGGGTTCGGCTTGGTCTGCCCGTCGTCGAGGTCGACGTAGGTCTCGTCGGTGACCGCCGCGGGCAGGCCGTGCTGCTCCGCCTCGGGCGCCGCCCAGTCCCACCACGACAGGGTCACCGACGGGACCTGGTCCTGGAGCAGCTTCTCGAAGCGATACAGGTAGGCGCGGTGCCAGGTGGCGAAGTTGAGCGTGCCGTGCTGGCAGTACACCGGCGGCGGGGCGCCGTGGACGCCCGCGATCCACTCGTACCCCCGCTCGTCGTCGGCGTTGCCCGCGGGATCGACCGTCCCGTCGTCGGCGGTCGTGGCGGAGATGGCGTAGAGCCCCTCGAAGGCGTGGCGCAGGTCGTTCAGCTCGCGATCGGTCAGGTGGATGATGTTCTTCCGGTAGCGGACGCGCTTGAGCGCGCGACGGTATGAGTTGGCCCGTAGTGTCATGGTTGCCCCCCTCATGCCGGCTGTGCCGGTCCGCGTTGATTATCCTCCCCCGTCGGGTTCGGCGCTAGCCCGGGAAACGGCGAAGCGACACCCGGTCGAACCGGAACAGCGCGGGCGGGCGGGCCTCCCCGTCGGCGCCGACGACGTTCCAGGTGACCTCGATGCCGCCGGCGCCGGCGCCCGTCCCGGCCTCGACGGCGCCGGACAGGTCCACGTCGGCCGGGAAGGGAGCCAGCTCCCGGTCGAGGTCCTCCTGCGGGCCGAGGACGTCGCCGTGCCCGTACACGCCGATCGTCCCGGCCAGGCGACCGCCCACTCGGACCTCGACGACAAAGCTCTCGGTGCTGTGGTGGACCCCGTCGAAGTGGGCGACGATCCGGCCGGGGCCGGGGGGCGCCTCGAG
The DNA here is from genome assembly GCA_036399815.1 of Acidimicrobiales bacterium. Taxonomy (NCBI): domain Bacteria; kingdom Bacillati; phylum Actinomycetota; class Acidimicrobiia; order Acidimicrobiales; species Acidimicrobiales bacterium. Next base: position 1,917 of record DASWMK010000131.1, on the reverse strand, counting down.
GACCGCTCTCGCCTCGTCCATGCCGGCGGGCCTACCCGGTGACCAGGTCCACGAACTCACCCGCGACGTCGCCTCGCTCAAGGGCCGACCTCGGCGGCCCGGCGCTCCCTCGTGCGCACCAGGCGGTCGACGGCGTTGAGGTAGGCCCTGGCCGACGCCTCGACCACGTCGGTGGACACGCCCCGGCCCGACACCCGCGTGCCGTCGGCCTCGACCTGGATGACGACGTCGCCCAGGGCGTCGACCCCGCCGGTCACCGAGGACACGGCGAAGTCCACCAGGCGGGCGTCGACGCCGGTGGCGGCGGCGATGGCCTTGCAGGCGGCGTCGATCATCCCGTCGCCCTCGGCCGTCGCCTCCCGCTTCTCGCCCCGGCGCTCGACGACGACGGTGGCCGTCGGCACCTGCCCGGTGCCGCCCCGCACGTCGAAGCCGACCAGCTCGTGGCCCGCGCCGACCTGGTGGCCGAGCTCCTCGGCCACGATGGCCTCGAGGTCGGCGTCGGTCAGCTGGATCTTGCGGTCGGCCAGCTCCTTGAACCGGGTGAAGGCGGCGTCGAGGGCCGGGCCCTTCACCGTGATCCCCATGCGGGCCAGCGTGTCGGCGAAGGCGTGGCGGCCGGAGTGCTTGCCGAGCACGATCCGGCTGCCGGTCTGGCCGACGGAGGCGGCGTCGATGATCTCGTAGGTCGTCCGCTCGGACAGGACGCCGTGCTGGTGGATGCCGGACTCGTGGGCGAACGCGTTCCGGCCGACGACGGCCTTGTTGTACTGGACCGGGTAGCCGGTCAGGCGGGACACCAGCCGGCTCGTCCTGGCCAGCTCCTCGGTGCGGACGTTGGTGGTGAGGCCGTCGAACTGGTCGGGCCGGATGCGGAGCGCCATCACCACCTCCTCCAGGGCGGCGTTGCCGGCCCGCTCCCCCAGCCCGTTCACGCACACCTCGACCTGGCGGGCGCCGGCCTTCACCCCGGCCAGCGAGTTCGCCACGGCGAGGCCGAGGTCGTCGTGGCAGTGGGTGGACAGCACGTGGTCGCCGGCCACCTGGTGGCGGACGTAGGCGATGATCGACCCGAAGTCCCACGGGATGCCGTAGCCGACCGTGTCCGGGATGTTGAGGGTGGTGGCCCCGGCGTCGACGGCCGCCTGGAGCACCTCGATCATGAAGTCGAGCGGGGTGCGGGTGGCGTCCTGCGGGCTGAACTCGACGTCGTCGGTGTGCTGCCTCGCCCGGGCCACGCCCGCCCGCACCTGCTCGAGCACCTGGGCCTCGGTCATCTTCAGCATGTGCTCGCGGTGGCTCGGGCTGGTCGAGATGAACACGTGGATGCGGGCCCGCTCGGCGTCCCGGAGGGCCTCCCAGCACCGGTCGACGTCGGCCAGGTGGGTGCGGGACAGCCCGGCGATGACGGGGCCGCCCACCGACCGGGCGATGGCCCTGACGGCCTCGAAGTCGCCCTGGCTGGCGACCGGGAACCCGGCCTCGACCACGTCGACGCCGAGGCGCGCCAGCTGCTCGGCGATCTCGAGCTTCTCCGCCTGGTCGAGGGAGATGCCGGGCGACTGCTCGCCGTCGCGCAGGGTGGTGTCGAAGATCGTGACGGTCTCGGGCACGGGGGTCCTTTCGGGTCCGAAAAGCACAAGCGCCTCCCGGCCCGGAGGCGCAGGAGGCGTTCGGCGAGCACCGTGGGGGGTGCTCGCCTCAGGTGAGGAGGAGGACCGAGGTCAGGTGGCGGGTCGACATCCGCCGGCATCGTGGCCGACCGGGCGGGGGACCGTCAAGGCCGCCCCGGACGCCGGATACGGTGTCGAGTCCCTCTCTGGCGGGAAAGGACGGTGCCGGTGACTGGTCGATCGTTCCGCGTCGGGCTGGCCGTCGGGCTGCTCGCTGGCGCCGCGCTGGCCGTCACCGTCGCCC
>DASWMK010000130.1 GCA_036399815.1 Acidimicrobiales bacterium | reverse complement strand
GCTCTGGGGGGGGCGGCGGGCCGGGATCGCTCGCGTCTGCGGTCCCCCGGAGCTCTGGGCGGGGCGGCGGGCCGGGATCGCTCGGGTCGGCGGTCCCCCGGAGCTCTGGGCGGGGCGGCGGGCCGGGATCGCTGGCGTCGGCGGTCGACGGCGGGGAGCCGGCGGGTCGATCGAACGCGGCCGCGCCGAGCGGACGGGCGGAGGCGGCAGGGTCGACGTGGGGCATGGGCGGCACACCTTCCCGGGCGCGTCAGGTCAACGGCGGTTCGGGGGAAGGAGGCCGGAGGTCCGACCGACGCTCACCGTAGCGCAGGGCTGCGCCGGCCTCGCGCCGCCGACGGGGCGGCCCACCGTCCGGCGCCCCGAACCGGGGTCAGGCGTCGAAGACCCTCGACGGGTCGGGGTCGCGCCTCGCCGCCCAGTCGGCCTCGATCTCGAGCGGGATGCGCAGGTAGGCCGACCGGTGCGGGTAGCCCCGCACCCGCCAGCGCAGGTACGCCCCCACGTACCGCCACAGGAACCCGACGACCCCGAGCTCGCGCCACTGCCGCACGTGCTCGACCTCGTGGCGGACGAGCCGGGCCGACCCGGCGCGCTCGCGCCGCACCGACACGACCCGGCCGATCGTGATGGCGTCGGCCCCCGGCGGCACGGGGCCGCCGACCAGCAGCCACCAGCCGCGGTGCCGCTCCAGCCGCACGACCGACGACCGACGACCGACCGACGAGGGACCCCGACCGGTGCCCGCCCTAGAACAGCCGGGCGGTCAGCTGGCGCCGGTAGTCGTTCGTGCGGGGGTCCTCCGGCCCGAGCAGCTCGAGCAGGTCGACGAACTCGCGGCGGGCGTCGTCGTCGCCCTTGACCCGATCAAGTAGGGCATCGAGCTTGGCCGTGATGTCGGCCCCGGCGGGGTCGAGCCCGGTGCGGGCGAGGGCGGCGACCCGCCGCGTCTCGGCCGACTCGGGCACCCGCTCGAGCAGGGCCAGCGCCTCGTCCCGCTCGCCCTTGTCCACGAGCAGCTCGGCGAGCGCGACCACGGCCTGCTCGTTGCCGGGCTCGAGCTCGAGCGCCTCCCGCAGCGACGCCTCGTCGCCCGCGGCGAGCAGCCGGGACAGCTCGGTCTCCTCCTCGGTCGGCAGCAGCCGGTCGACGAAGGCCTGCACGTTGGCCTCGGGCTGGGCGCCGATGAACCCGTCGACGACCTTGCCGTCCTGGAAGGCGAACACGGCGGGGATGCCCTGGACGCCGAGGGACTGGGCGAAGGTCGCCATCGTCCTCGGGTTGTCGTCCACGTTGATCTTGGCGAGCGCCACGGACCCGTCGGTCGCCTCGATCACCCGCTCCAGGATCGGGCCGAGCGACCGGCACGGGCCGCACCACGGCGCCCACAGGTCGACGACGACGGGCGTGCTCTCGGAGCGGTCGAGCACCTCGGTCTGGAACGTGGCATCGGTGACGTCGAGGATCACGTACCTGCGAAACGGCCCACGCCCCGGCCTCATTCCCCCCGGTGGGTGGGCGGTACGGTGGCGCCCGTGGACACCGAGCGGGTGGAGGGGGTGCAGGTCGGCCGGGTGACGGACTGGTTCGAGCGCCACGTCGACGGCGCCACCCCGCCGCTCGGGTTCGAGCTGATCGCCGGCGGGCACTCCAACCTGACCTACAAGGTCACCGACGCCGCCGGGAACCGCTTCGTGCTCCGCCGCCCGCCCCTCGGCCACGTGCTGGCGACGGCGCACGACATGGGCCGCGAGCACCGCATCATCTCCGCGCTCGGGCCGACGCCGGTGCCGGTGGCGCCCGCGCTGGCCTTCTGCGACGACGCCGACGTGAACGGCGCGCCGTTCTACGTGATGGGCTACGTCGACGGGCACGTCATCCGCGACGCCGACGGCGCCCGCGCCACGTTCACGGAGGCCCAGCGGCGGGCCGCCGGGCACTCGCTGGTCGACGTGCTGGCCGACATCCACGCCGTCGACCCGGACGACGTCGGCCTCGGCGACCTCGGCCGCAAGGAGGGCTACATCGAGCGCCAGCTGCGGCGCTGGCACGGGCAGTGGGAGCAGTCGAAGACCCGCGACCTCCCCGTGGTGGACGAAGTGCACGCCGCGCTGGCGTCGTCGATGCCGGACCAGGGGCCGGCCTCGATCGTCCACGGCGACTACCGCCTCGACAACTGCATGCTCGACGACGAGGCGCGCGTCGTCGCCGTCCTCGACTGGGAGATCTGCACGCTCGGCGACCCGCTGGCCGACGTCGGCCTCCTCCTCGTCTACTGGACCGAGCCGACCGACGAGCACCCGGCCCTGCTGACGGCGCCGACCGTGGTCGAGGGGTTCCCGGGCCGGGCCGAGCTGCTGGCCCGGTACGCCGAGCGGTCGGGGCGGGACGTCGGCGCCGTCGACTACTACGTCGCCTTCGGCTACTGGAAGCTGGCCTGCATCATCGAGGGCGTGTACGCCCGCTACCTCGGCGGCGCCATGGGCCGGACGGGGACGGGGTTCGAGGGCTTCGCCGAGCAGGTCGAGCGGCTGGCGCAGGCGGCGAGCACGGCGATGGCGCGGGTGGCCTGACGTGAAGCTGTTCGAGCTGCTCGACGCGCCCGAGCTCGACGCGCCGGTGCTCGTCATGGTCCTCGAGGGGTGGATCGACGCGGGGCTCGGCGCCGCCGGCGCGGTCAGCGCGGTGATGGAGCACCTGGAGATGACGACGGTCGCCACCTTCGACGCCGACCTCCTCCTCGACCACCGGGCCCGTCGCCCCGTCCTCCACCTCGTGGACGGCGTGAACACGGGCCTCACGTGGCCGACGATCGAGCTGCGGGCCGCGGCCGACCGCCGGGGCACCGACTTCCTCCTCCTCGTCGGCGCCGAGCCCGACCACCACTGGCACGCGTTCTCCCGGGCGACGGTCGACCTCGCCATGGAGCTCGGCGTCCGCATGGTCGTCGGCCTCGGCGCCTACCCGGCGGCCCTCCCCCACACCCGGCCGAGCCGCCTGTCGGCGACGGCGACGACGACCGAGCTGGCCGAGCAGGTGGGCTTCGTGCGCGGGACGATCGACGTGCCCGGTGGCGTGCAGGCCGCCATCGAGCGGCGCTGCGCCGAGGTCGGGCTGCCGGCCGTCGGCCTGTGGTCCCAGGTGCCGCACTACGTGTCGGCCATGCCGTACCCGCCGGCGTCGGCCGCGCTGGTCGAGGGGCTGCGGTCGGTGACCGGGCTCGACCTCGAGACCGGCGAGCTGGCCGAGGAGGCGGCGGCGACGCGGTCCCGGCTCGACGCGCTGGTCGCCGGCAACGACGACCACCAGGCCATGGTCCGCCAGCTGGAGGCCCAGTACGACGCGGAGGAGGGCGCGGCGGACTCGCTCCTCGGCGGCGGCGGGTCGCTGCCGAGCGGCGACGAGCTGGCCGCCGAGGTCGAGCGCTTCCTGCGCGACCAGGGCCGGGACTGACCGCGCCGCCACCGCCGGCCTCCGGCCCGGGAGGCCCGCACCGGGCCTGGCTAGGGTGCCCGGCATGAAGGTCGACGGCCAGATCACGGGGAGC
>DASWMK010000129.1 GCA_036399815.1 Acidimicrobiales bacterium | reverse complement strand
GAGGGGCCGCGCCGGGTCATGGACGGCGAGGCACGTGGACCGTGTACACCATCGGGACGGGCCCGTGGTCCTCGAGCACGTCGAGCCCGTTGGCGTCGGCCGCCGTCGCCGTGGTGATGCAGGCGTCGACGTCGCCCCGCCGGCAGGCCGCGGCCGCCGCGCTGTTCGACAGCGCCGGCACGGTCTCGGCGCCCGCCGGCACCAGCGCCACCGGCGCGCCGTGCGAGGCGACCCGGCGGGGCGGGGTGCCGTCGCCCCGGCTGGCGAGCACCATCCGGAACGTCGGCGCGAGGAAGCAGTCGGCCATCACCATCCAGCGGTGGTTGTCGAACACGAGGGCGTGCAGGTCCGGGTAGACGGCGCAGGCCACGATGCCCTCCGTGCCGTCGCGGCTCACCGCGGCGACGGCGTCGTCGAGGTGGCGGTGCAGGAGCACCCGTCCCCCGCCGTGGCGGGCGAGGAGCCACTCGTGCGCGGCCGCTTCCAGGTTCGTCCCCGTGGGCCCGAGGGTCCGCAGGCACCTGACCCGGTCGAGGTCGGGCATCCCCGGCACCTCGTCGAGCCCGGGCAGCGCCCGTACGGGCGCGTCGTCGTGTTCGGCCACGGCCGTCGCCGTGGCGGCTGCCGTGCCCTCCCGGCCCGCCATGTGGTCTCCTAGGTGTCGTTCACCTCGCGAGCGAAGGCTCGGCCGCCGGCACCAGGCCGGCGACGCCCAGGTCGTCGAGGATGTCGTCGAGGGTCCGCATCCACCCCCAGCGGTCGGGCTGGCGCCCGTGCTGGAGGTCGAGCAAGGTGCTGCGCAGGCGCAACGTGAGGTCGCCCGCCTGCGCTCCCGCCACGACGATCTCGTCGTCGCCCGCAACCATCCGCCCGATGGGGGCGATCACAGCGGCCGTGCCGCACGCGAAGACCTCCCTCAGGCGACCACTGGCGCAGCCGTCGCGAACGTCGTCGATGGTGACCGGTTCCTCGGTCACCTCATCGGCCAGGTCCGCCGCCACCGTGAGCACGGCGTCGCGCGTGACGCCGTGCAGGATCGTGCCGGCGAGCGGCGGGGTCGTCACGCGCGTGCGCCCACCGTCGTCCCACACGAAGAAGATGTTCATCCCGTTCAGCTCTTCGATCCAGCGGTGCTCCTTGGCGTCGAGCCACAGCACCTGGCTGAACCCGGCCTCCTTGGCCTTCATGTGGCCGCGCAGCGCGGCCGCGTAGTTCCCGGCGAACTTGGCCTCGCCGGTGCCGCCGACGACAGCCCTGACGTCCTCCAGCTCCACCCGGATGCTGACCGGCACCGGGTCGACCGAGAAGATCGGCGCCGCCGGGCAGGCGACGACCCCGAACACGTACTCCTCGGCCGGCCGCACGCCGAGGTTCTCCTCGGTGGCGAACAGGTAGGGCCGGAGGTAGAGGCTCGTGCCATAGCCGGTGGGGATCCAGGCCCGGTCGACGGCGGCGAGCAGCGCGCACCCGCCGACGAAGGCCTCGATGGGCGGCTCGGGCATGGCGAGGCGCCGGGCGCTGCGCTGCATCCGCTCGGCGTTGCGCTCGACCCGGAACAGGGCCTGGCTCCCGTCCGCCCTGGCGTAGACCTTCAGGCCCTCGAACACCGACTGCCCGTAGTGGATGCCCATGGCCGCCGGGCTGATCGTCAGCGGCCCGAAGGGCACGACCTCGACCGGGCCCCACGCGCCGTCGCGCCACCACATCGTGACCATGTGGTCGGTGAAGTGGTCCCCGAACCCCGGGTCGGCGAGGATCCGGTCCCGGACGGCGTCGTCCACACGGTCGGCGCGGGGATGCACCTGGAACGGCACGGGCGTCTCCTAGTCCTGGGTCGTGGCCAGCGCCGGCGCCGGCCGCCGGTGCGCCGGGAAGCGGAAGGCGGTCCCCGACGGGTCGAGGCCGCCGTCGAGCAGGTCGTCGAGCACCCGGCGGGCGACGGCCTCGTGCTCGCCGACGGGGGCGCGCTCCACCGTGTCCAACCGGCCGGCGAGCGACCGCAGCCCGTCCACCACCTCGGCCCTCGTGCCGAGGGCGACCGTGCCGTCCGCCCGCCACGACAGGGCGCCCTCCCTGGCCAGCCAGCCGGCCATGGCCACCCCCGACGCGGCGTCCGCGTTCTGCGGGGCGTCGGGCTCCGCCGGGTAGCGGAACATCCGCTCGAGCAGGACGTACTCGTGGACGACGGCGCCGTGCGGCACCGGCTCGTCCACGCAGGCGACGGCCGACCGCGTGTCGACCCGCAGCTCCTCGAGGGCGCCGGACGCCCAGGTGGTCTTCATGGCGAGGTGCTCGTGGAGGGGCCGCAGGCCGGTCTGGTGGAAGTGGTCGTGCAGGTAGCCCCACACGGACCGGGCGGCGTACACGTCCTCGGCGCCGAGCCCGGCGCTGGCCAGCGGGAGGCCGTCCTCGCCGGCGAACGGGCTGGTGCCGGCGGGCGCCCCGGTGGCCCGCTCGACGAGGCGGAGGGTGCGGGGCCAGATCGAGGTGTGCTTGGAGAAGAAGAACCAGGCGAAGCGCTGGCGGGTGCAGCGGGTGGCGGCCGGGATGTTCTCGGGGAAGAACACGACGTTGTTGTGGGCGGCCACGCCGGCCGTGCCGGCCAGCAGCCGGACCGGCTGGCAGGTCGGCTGGTCGTAGGGGAAGCGGGGCCGCAGGTCGTCGAAGGCCGGCGGCTCGTCGTGCAGGACGAGGAAGGCCTCGAGGTTGGCGGCCCGGCTGCCGCTGTTGGGCAGGAACACCGGCCCGACGTACACCCCGCAGCGGCCGTGGCCGGGCGGGCGGATGGCCTCGCGGGACGCCTCGAAGTCCGGCGCGGCGGGGTCGTCGGCCCAGCGCTCGAGGTCGTCGGCGAGGGTCGGCGCCGCGGGCAGGTCGCCGGCCGGAAGGGCCCGCACGGCGGCGGCGAGGCGGCGGAGGCCGGCCGGGTCGGGCCCGTCCGCGGCCCGCAGCTCCTCGGCCAGCGGCAGGACCTCGGTGGTGAAGCGAGCGACCAGCGCGGCGAGCCCGTCGCCCGAGGGGCCCGATCCGCCGCTGCTCGGCCGCATGGGTCGATCATACCGTCCACCTGTCGGCCCCAGCCGTGGTCGGAGTGCGCAGCGGACCGCTCGCGGGTAGTGGACCGGTCGTGACGGAACCGGCCGCCGATCGCCACTTCGAGCCCTTCGTCCACGTCGTCGACGTGACCGACCGCGCCGCCCTCATCGGGTGGGGCGGGTTCTGGTTGCGGCGCGACGGCGACCGCTGGACGGTCGTCGACGACGACGACCTGAAGCCCGGCGAGGGCGGCCGGAGCGGGTCCATCGGGGCCCGGTCGCCGTCCTACGGGACGGCCGTCGTCGAGGTGCTCGACGGCGACGGAGGGGTGGTGGGCCGGGCGGACGCGGCCGGCGACAACCACGCCTGGGTCGAGGGCCTGGAGCCGGACACCGAGTACCGCTACCGCGTGCTCGTCGACGGCGAGCCGTGGGCCGCGGCCGACCGGTGGGACTGGGTGCTCGGCGACGGCGGCGATGCCGGCGGGCCCCGCCCGGCGCGGCGTGACTACGACCTGCGCCTCCGGACCCACCCGTCGGCCGAGACGCCGGTGCCGGTCACGTTCCTCGCCGTCGGCGACTACGGGGTCGGCATCGTGAACGGGCAGAACGGGCGGCGCCAGCAGGCGGTGGCCCACACGATGGAGCACCTGGCCGCCACCCACCCCGTGCGCTTCGTGGTCAGCCTGGGCGACAACATCTACCACGGGCCCGAGGACCAGCTCGACCAGACGGGCGACGAGGACGACGACTGGTACTTCACCTTCTACCAGCCGTACCGCTACCTGATCGACCACCTGCCGCTGTACCCGACGGCCGGCAACCACGACGGGGCCGACGAGGAGGAGAACGACGACCGGGCCCAGCTCGCCGACAACTTCCACCTCGAGGGGCGGTTCCGGCCTCGCGAGGAGCGGGGCCGGGCCTCGCTCGGGCCCGGCCTGTTCTACCGGCTGAGCATCGGCCGGCTGCTCGAGCTGATCTGCGTGGACACCACGTGGGGGGCCGAGCGGGGCCGCCACTACTTCGACGACCCCGACCACCGCGACTGGCTCGAGGACGCGCTGCCGGAGGTGCCCGAGGGCGGCGACGGCCGCTGGCGCATCCCGTTCAACCACCACCCGCCGTACTGCGCCGGGCCCCACCACGAGGGCATGCCCGAGCAGGTGCGCAGCCTCGTCCCGCTCTACCGCCGGGCGCGGGTGCGTCTCGTGCTGAGCGGGCACGAGCACAACTTCCAGCACGGCGAGGTCGACGGCGTGCACTACGTCGTCGCCGGCGCCGGCGGGAAGCTCCAGGAGGACCCGCCCACCCGCTTCGACGCCGGCGGCACGGTGGCGTGGGCGGCCGAGC
>DASWMK010000128.1 GCA_036399815.1 Acidimicrobiales bacterium | reverse complement strand
GGCCGCCGACTACCGCGGCGTCCGGGTGGTGGTCGACCCGTCGAGCGCCCAGCTGCTCACCGGGGCCACCCTGGACTACAAGGACGGCCTCCAGCAGGCCGGCTTCTCGATCGACAACCCGAACGCCCAGCGCACCTGCGGCTGCGGGCAGTCGTTCAGCTGACCGCGGCGAGGGCCTCGCGCATCTCGTCCGCGTCGAAGATGTTGTCGAGGCGCGCCCGCAGCACGCCGTCGCCGTCCACGACGAACAGGGCCGGCTCGTAGCTGAGGCGCAGGGTCTGGACGATCGGCGCCAGCTCGGACGCCGTGTCGTCCGCGTACACCTCGGCGTGGAGCAGGGTGACGTCGTCGCCCACCTCCGCCCGCCGGTTCAGCAGCACGTCGAGCACGGGCCCGCAGATCGCCGTCTGGCAGAACGCCGGCGTCGACACGAGCAGGGCCACCGGCCGCCCGGACCCGGCCACCTCGTCCAGGCTCACCTCGTGGAGCGGGCACTCGGGGTCCCGCGTGCAGATCGGGTCGACGCCCCTCGGGTCGTCGGTCGTCGGCGTGGCCGTGACCGGCAGCTGGTCGCCGACCTGGGGGATCGCCACCTGGTCGCGGGCGACGACGAGGAACGGCGTCTCCAGCCGGCGTCCGCCCACCTCGGTGACGGCCGTGTAGCTCCCCGGCTCGGCCACGTTGAACCGCACCGGGTAGTAGGGCCGGGGCAGCTCGGCCTGGTGCCGGGCCACGACCAACGCGTCGCCGGCCGGCGAGCCGGTGGCGTCCTCCAGGGTGAAGCTCAGCTCGGCCGGCGTGCCGGTGCCGATCGGCCCGTTCGCGTCGACCAGCCCGAACACCACCCGCTGGTCGATGGCGGCGGCCGCGAACGGCTCGTTGGTGGCGAAGAAGGCGGCGAGGGCGACGTCGTCGCCGAGGTCGGCCCCGGCGTCGTCGTCGGACGACGACCGGTCGGCGCCGCACGCCGCGCCGGCCAGCACCAGCCCGCCGCCGCCGAGGAGCACGGCGCGGCGGCTGAGTCGGACGGGCACGGCGCCGAACCTATCCTCCGGCCGTGAGCGAGCCGTCGCGGCCGGCCGGGGTCGCGTTCGAGGTGGACGGCCGGGCCGTCACCGTCCCCGACGACGGCGGCACCCTCCTCGACGCCCTCCGGGAGCGCCTCGGCGTCCGCTCCCCGAAGGACGGGTGCAGCCCGCAGGGCCAGTGCGGCTGCTGCACGGTGCTGGTCGACGGCAGCCCCCGGGTGGCGTGCGTGACGCCGGTGCGGCGGGTGGCCGGCCGGCGGGTGACGACGGCCGACGGCCTCGACCCGGCCGAGCGGGACCGCTGGGCGGCGGCGTTCGTCGCCACCGGCGCCAGCCAGTGCGGGTTCTGCACCCCGGGCATCGTCGTCCGCCTGGCCGGGATGGCGCCGGCGACCGAGGCCGCCGCCGAGCGGGCCCTCGCCGCCCACCTGTGCCGGTGCACGGGGTGGCGGACCATCCTCGACGCCTGGTCGCTGGCCGCCGGCGCCGCCCCGGTCGACCTCGGCGGGCGGGACCTCGACGCCGCCGCCCGCCGGGCGACGGTCGAGGGCGGCTCGCCCCAGCGGGTCGGGGCCGACGTCGCCCTCGGGCGGGCCGGCTTCGCCGACGACACGGCCCCGCCCGGCGCGCTCGTTGCCGTCCCCGACGGGGCCGGGGGGTGGGCCGTGGGCGAGTCCCTGGCCGAGGCGAGGGCGCTGGCCGGCAAGATCCAGGGGCGGCGGACGACGGTCGAGCCCCGCCCGCCCCTCGACCTCCCGCCCGGCGACTGGGACCTCACCCTGCGCACGACCTGGGTCGAGCCCGCCTACCTGGAGACCGACGCCTCCTGGTGCGAGCCGGGCGGCGAGCCGGCATCGCCGCTGGCCAACGGCGGGGCGTTCGGCGGGAAGCTCGGCTCGCCGGCCGGAGCCGCCGCCCGCCGGCTGGCCGACGACCACGGCCGCCCCGTCCGGGTGCTGCTCTCCAGGGAGGACACCGTCCGCCTCGGCCCGAAGCGGCCGCCGGTGGCCGCCGGCGTCCGGCGGGACGGCACCGGCGTGCTGCGGGCCGTGCGGACGCCGGGGATCGCCGCCGCCGTCGCGTCCGTCGCCCCCGGCCTCGCTGTCGAGGAGGTGGACGTGGCCGGCCCGCCGACCTCGGCCGCCGTCCGGGCTGCCGGCTGGGCCGAGGCCGCCGTGCTCCTCGCCGCCGTGCGGGGGGAGGCGGCCGTCGTCGCCCCCGGCGGCGGCCGGGCCGAGGCCGAGGTGCGGGGCGGCCGGGTCCGCGTGGTGGTCGACGCCGGCGACCCGCTCGACGAGGTCGTCCTCCGGTCCTACGCGGTGGGCGCCGCCCACATGGCCATCGGGTGGGTGACCTCGGAGGGCATCGCCGTGGACGAGGATGGCCGGGTGCACGACCTGACGATCCGGTCCTTCGGCATCCTCCGCGCCATGGACACCCCGCCGGTGGACGTCGAGGTCGTGCCCGGCGACGGCCCGGCGGTCAACGGGAGCGACGCCGTGTTCGCCGCGGTGGCGGCGGCGGTCTGGATGGAGCAAGGATGCCCGCCCGAGTGGCCCACGGGGGCCCGGGTCAGAGGAGGGACGCGCGCATGAGCACGCCGGTGGGGCCCTACACGCCGATCGTCAGGGCCGGGGACTGGCTCGTCGTGTCGGGGCAGGTCGGGATCGTCGACGGGCAGCTGGTCGAGGGCGGCCTCGAGGCCCAGCTCCGCCAGGCCATGGACAACCTGCGGGGCCTGCTGGAGCGGGAGGGGGCGTCGCTGTCGTCGGTGGTGAAGACGACCGTGTTCCTCACCGACATGGCCGACTACCGCACGATGAACGAGATCTACACGGCCGCCTTCGGCGACCACCGCCCGGCCCGGTCGGCCGTGGCCGTCGCCGCCCTGCCCCTCGGCGCCGTCGTCGAGGTCGAGGCCTGGGCCCACGTGGGGGGCGGGTCGTGACCGGCGTGGTCCTGCTCGTGGTCGTCCTGGTCGTCGTCATCCCCGTCGGCACGCTCCTGCTGGGGGCGCTGGCGGCGGCCGTCCTCGGCACCTCCCTGCGGCGGGGCCAGGAGGCCGAGCACGCCGGGAGCGAGCTCGTCGACCTCAACCGCTGACCGGGGCACGAGGCCCGCACACAGGCGCTACGCTCTTGCGGTCATTCACGCAGGGCCCGGTGTTGCACCGACCCCGCAGTCAGTCAGTCAGAAAGAAGGTCGGTTGTGGCAACCGGTACCGTGAAGTGGTTCAACAACGACAAGGGCTACGGCTTCATCTCCCGTGAGGGCGGGCCCGACGTGTTCGTGCACTACACCGCCATCCAGGGCGCGGGCTACCGCTCCCTCGAGGAGGGCCAGCGGGTGGAGTTCGAGATCACCCAGGGCCCGAAGGGCGAGCAGGCGCAGGACGTCCGGCGCGTCTGACGCCGCCGAGCACCGCAGTCTCGGGTCGAGGGGCTCCTCCGGGGGCCCCTCGTTCCGCGTCTAGGGGTCCCAGCGGCTCTTGCCGAAGCGGTAGCCGACCGACCGGACGGTCTGGATCAGGTTGGCGTGCTCCTCGCCGAGCTTGGCCCGCAGCCGGCGGACGTGGACGTCGACCGTGCGGGCGCCGCCGTAGTACTCGTAGCCCCACACCCGGCTGAGGAGGGTCTCCCTCGTGAACACCCGGCCGGGATGGGAGGCGAGGAACTTCAACAGCTCGTACTCCATGTAGGTGAGGTCGAGGCGCCGGCCGGCGATGGCCGCCTGGTAGGTCTCGAGGTTCAGCACCAGCTCGCCGTACTCGACGAGCTCGGGGCGGGCGCCCCGGCCGGTCCGCCAGGCCAGGTGGGTGAGGCGGGCCTCGACCTCGGCGGTCGCCGCCGTGTCCAGGCAGAAGTCGTCGAACAGGTCCTCCCGCAGCGACAGGTCGCCCAGGTGGCGGGGGTCGACCACGAGCAGCAGGGGCTGGAGGGGGACGTCCCGGCGGCGCAGGGCCCGGCAGAGGGCGAAGGCGCCGTCCGGGTTGCCGGCGGTGGCGATCACCGCGCCGCCCCAGCCGCCCGGCGGCTCCAGGCGGTCGGCGTCGCGCTCGTCGCCCACGGCCTTCCACGACCAGCCGGCCAGGTCGAGGGGCCGGGCCAGGCCGTCGGGGGGCGGGTCGGGGAACAGCAGCAGCGCGCCCATCGCGCTCAGAGCCTGGGCAGGTAGCGGTCGAGCTCGAACTGGGTGACCTGGGTCTTGTACTCGAGCCACTCGGCCCGCTTGTTGCGGATGAACCACTCGAACACGTGCTCGCCGAGGGCGCCGGCCACGAGCTCCGAGCGCTCCATCTCGTCGAGCGCCTCGGCGAGCGACCCGGGGAGCAGCCCGACGCCCTCGGCCAGGCGCTCCTCGGGGGTCAGCTCGTAGAGGTTGGCGGTCGTCTCCGGCGGCAGCTCGTAGCCCTCCTCGATGCCCTTCAGCCCGGCGGCCAGCACGACGGCGAAGGCCAGGTACGGGTTGCAGGCCGGGTCGGGCGCCCGGAACTCGATCCGCGTGCTCTCGGTCTTCCCCCGCTTCACGTGCGGGACGTTGACGACGACCGACCGGTTGTTCCTCGCCCACGACACGTAGATGGGCGCCTCGTAGCCGACGACCAGCCGCTTGTAGGAGTTCACCCACTGGTTGGTGATCGCCGCGATCTCCCTGGCGTGGCGGAGCAGGCCGGCGATGAAGGCCTTGGCCACCTTGGACAGCCGGTAGGGGTCGCCGGCGTCGTGGAAGGCGTTGACGTCGCCCTCGAACAGCGAGAGGTGGGTGTGCATGCCCGACCCCTGCACGCCGGCCAGGGGCTTCGGCATGAACGTGGCGTAGACGCCGCGCTCCATGGCGATCTCCTTCACCACCAGCCGGAACGTCATGACGTTGTCGGCCATGGTGAGCGCGTCGGTGTAGCGGAGGTCGATCTCGTGCTGGCTCGGGCTGTCCTCGTGGTGGCTGTACTCGACGGGGATGCCCATGGCCTCGAGCGTGTGGATCGTGCGCCGGCGGATGTCGCTGTGGACGTCGAGGGTGGTGAGGTCGAAGTACGACGCCGTGTCGAGGGGCTGGGGGCCCTGGGACGGGTCGGCGCTGGCGAAGTAGAAGAACTCCATGTCGGGCGCCACGTAGAACGAGAACCCGAGCTCCCGCGCCCGGTCGAGGTTGCGGCGCAGCACCTGGCGGGGGTCGCCCTCGAACGGCGAGCCGTCGACGCTTTCGATGTCGCAGAACATGCGGGCCGACACCTCGTCGCCCCCGCCCCACGGCAGCACCTCGAAGCTGTCCGGGTCCGGGCGGGCCAGCACGTCGGCCTCCTGGACCCGGCTGAACCCGTCGATGGCCGAGCCGTCGAAGTGCATGCCCTCGGCGAACGCGTTCTCCAGCTCGGCCGGCGAGATGGCGAACGACTTGAGCTGGCCGAGCACGTCGGTGAACCAGAGGCGGATGAGGCGGACGCCCCGTTCCTCGACGGTCCGCAGCACGTAGTCCTGCTGGGCATCCCTGCCGTCCATGGTGCGCCATCATCGCGCTGCCGGTCGGCGGACCGGCCGGGCCTGCTCCCGTTTCATCCAGCGTTCACGTTCGGGCAACGGACGGGAAATCGCCCCTTGCGAGCGTGCCCGCAACCGATCGAGACCAACGGAGGTATCGGTGGAGGAACGCACGCCGTCGGACGTGCTGGCGCTGGCCGAGCAGGAGGGCGTCGAGGTCGTCGACTTCCGCTTCTGCGACCTGCCCGGCCTGATGCAGCACTTCTCCATGCCGCTGCACGAGCTGACGGAAGACAGCTTCGAGGACGGCTTCGGCTTCGACGGTTCGTCGATCCGGGGCTTCCAGGAGATCCAGGAGTCGGACATGATCCTCGTGCCCGACCCGAACACGGCCGTCGTCGACCCCTTCCGCCAGCACAGGACCCTGGCCCTGAACTGCTTCGTGAGGGACCCGCTCACCGGCGAGCCGTACACCCGCGACCCGCGCTACGTCGCCCGCAAGGCCGAGGACTACCTCGCGTCGACCGGCATCGCCGACACCGCCTATTTCGGCCCGGAGGCGGAGTTCTTCATCTTCAACGACGTCCGGTTCCACCAGGACCAGCACTCCGCCAGCTACTCGCTCGACTCGGTCGAGGGCGCCTGGAACACGGCCAAGGACGAGGGCCCGAACCTGGGCTTCAAGATCCGCTACAAGGAGGGCTACTTCCCCCTCCCGCCGATGGACCACTTCCAGGACCTGCGCACCGAGATGGTCCTCGAGATGGAGCGGCTCGGCATCGAGGTGGAGATCCACCACCACGAGGTCGGCACCGCCGGCCAGGCCGAGATCGACATGCGCTTCGACACGCTGCTGCGCATGGCCGACAAGGTCATGCTCTACAAGTACGTGGTGAAGAACGTCGCCCGCCGCAACGGCTACACGGCGACGTTCATGCCGAAGCCCCTGTTCCAGGACAACGGCTCGGGGATGCACACCCACCAGTCGCTGTGGTCGGGCGGCGAGCCGCTGTTCTTCTCCGAGACCGGCTACGCCGGGCTGTCCGACCTGGCCCGCTGGTACATCGGCGGCCTGCTCGCCCACGCCCCGGCCGTGCTGGCGTTCGCCGCGCCGACGACGAACTCGTACAAGCGGCTGGTGCCGGGCTACGAGGCGCCCGTCAACCTCGTCTACAGCCAGCGCAACCGGTCGGCGTCGGTCCGCATCCCGCTCTACTCCAAGAGCCCGAGGGCCAAGCGGCTCGAGTTCCGCTGCCCCGACCCGTCCTGCAACCCGTACCTGGCCTTCTCGGCCATGCTGATGGCCGGGCTCGACGGCATCCAGAACCGCATCGAGCCGCCCGACCCGGTGGACAAGGACCTCTACGACCTGCCGCCCGAGGAGCTGGCCCAGGTGCCGCAGGTGCCCGGCTCGCTCGACGCCGCCCTCGACGCCCTCGAGGCCGACAACTCGTTCCTCACGGCCGGCGGCGTGTTCACCGACGACCTGCTGGAGACGTGGATCGCCTACAAGCGCCTCCGCGAGGTCGACGAGGTCCGCCTCCGCCCCCACCCCTGGGAGTTCCACCTCTACTACGACATCTGACGCCGCAGGAGCCGGCGCCCTCGCGACGCACCGGCGCCGAGGACCGCGTCGACGGCATGCCGGGCGCGGTCCTCGGCGGCGCGGGTCTCGACGCACCTGATGCGGGCCGGCGGGCGACCCCGCTAGGTTCCGGTCGTCGTCCGATGGGGACGGGAGCACGGGGGGTGGCCATGGCGCGGATGCGTCGGGTGCGTGCGGTCCTGGTCGCCGGCGTCCTCCTCGGCGCCGTGCAGGTGGGCACCGCCGGGGCGCGAGCCGGCGACCTCGACCCTTCCTTCGGCGTCGACGGCCGGCAGCGAGGGCCACGGGCGCTCGTCGTCGGCGCCGCCTGGGACTCCCTCGACCGCACCGTCCTCGCCGGCAGGACCCTCTCCTCGAACGAGGACGTCGTCGTCGCCCGCTACACCACCGGCGGCGTGCTCGACCCGGCGTTCTCGGGTGACGGCGTCGTGCGGATCGCGCTCGGCGACGGCCGCGACACGGCGCTGGTCGTCGCCGTGCAACCGGACGACAAGGTCGTCGTCGCCGGCATCACGTCGACCGACCTCGACAACACCGGCTTCGTCCTGCGTCTGACCGCCGCCGGCGGTCTCGACCCCTCCTTCGGGACCGACGGCGTCGTGCGGCTCCCCTTCGAGGGCTGGTTGAAGGCGCTTGCCGTGGACGGCGCCGGCCGGCTCGTGGGCGGCGGGTGGCTCTGCCCGGACGATTGCCGCTCCACGCTGCTCCGGTTCACTCCCGAGGGCGACATCGACGCCACCTTCGGGGTGGACGACGGGGCGACGCTGCCCGACCGCTTCGACATCCTGGAGATCGACGTGCTGCCCGGCGGAGCGATCATCGTCGGTGGGGACTGGGTCGGCCGGGACGGCTGGGACCTCGCGGTCTCCCGGCGGCTCGCGGACGGATCGGCCGACAACGGGTTCGGCGAGCGGGGGTTGGCCGTCCTGTCGCTCCACCGGGACGACCGCTTCCGCGGTCTCGCCGTCGACCCCGGCGGGTCCGTCCTCGTCGCCGGCTCGACGACTCCCTCCGAGGCGCAGTCGTGGCTGACCGCGGCGCTCGTCGCCCGGCTCACACCCTCCGGCCAGCTCGATGCCACGTTCGCCTCCGACGGCTTCCGGACCTTCGACGTCGGCCCCGGCTCCGACGTCGCCACGAGCGTGGCCCTCCAGCCCGACGGCCGGATCGTCGTGGGCGGCTCGTCGTGGACCGGCTGGCGCCGGAGCTCGGACTTCCTCGTCGCCCGGCTCACCACCACCGGCGCGGCCGACCTCGGCTTCGGCGGCTACGGCACGGTGCTGACGACGTTCGCCGGCCACGCCGACTCGGTCGTCGACGTGCACGTCCAGGCGGACGGCAGGATCGTCGCCGCCGGGACGACCACGTCGTTCACCCCGGAGGTCGCGCTCGCCCGTTACGCCGCCGAGAACGGGCGCGCGGAGCCGCAGGACGACGGCGCCCGACCGTGAGCCGGGTCGGGCGCCGGTCCACGACCGTCGTCCGCCCGCCGGCGCCCCCACGGCGACCGGTTCCACCTCCGGACGGGCCGCTCAGTCCGGCGACACGGAGATGCCGGCGACGGGGTCGCGGGCGATCGGCCACAGCTCGGTGAGCGCGGCCGTGGCGAGGTCCATCGTGAAGAGCGTCTCGCCGTCGCTGTAGTAGGCGCACCCGTCGGCCGCCACGTCGAAGCCGTTCGTGAGGTCGTTCAGCGCCGGGTTGTCGGCCAGCGTGCGCAGCTGGCCCGAGGTCGGCTCGATCTCCACGAGGTGCCCCGGGCCGCTAGGCACGCCGGCGTCGATCCCGAGCAGCACGAGCCCGTCCCCGGTGGCGACGCTGGCGATCGACGAGAGCCGGGGCTCGACGCCCGCGTTCACGTCGCCCCGGTACGGCGCGGCGGGCGCCCGACGCCGCCGTGGTCGAGGGGCGGCCTCCCCTTGTCAGAAGTCGATGCGCAGGACCACGCGGCGGGGGGTCGGGTGGGTGACCTGGCGGAAGCCGGCGTCCTCGAAGACCTGGCGGGCGCCGACGTGGAGCTCGCCCCAGGTGATCTGCTTGCCGGGCTGGGTGATCATCCCGTAGGCCTCGACGGCCCGCGCCCCCCGCTCCCTGGCGTGCTCGGCCGCGGCCCGGGCGAGGGGGTAGGTGAGGCCCTGGCCCCGCCAGCCCTTGCGGACGATCATGCAGGTGACGGCCCACACGCCGTCGTCGTCCCTGTCCTCGTCCCGGCCGGTCCACGGCACCCGCGACGTGCGCAGCTTCGGGTAGGCCGTCCTCGGCTCGACGGCGACCCAGCCGACCGGCTCGCCGTCGAGGTGGGCGACCAGCCCGCTGGTGGCCGGCGCGTCGGGGTTCCCGCACGCCGTCTGCGCCACCAGCGCGTCCTTCCGCTCCTCGCGGGTCGTGTCCCGCCAGATCCAGCCGGCGACCTTGAAGCGCTGGCAGCGGCACTGGTCGGCGTCCCACCGGCCGGTGCTGCCGGTGCCGAAGATGGCGGCCAGGTCCTCGCACGACGCCTGGTTGGCGGGGACGATCCGGAGCCCGTCGTCGTCGCTCACGGCTGGGGCGGGTCCTCGCCCACGAGCCCGTCGACCGCCTCCCGGAACAGGTCGGCGTGGCCGGTGTGGCGGGCGTACTCGTCGTGGAGGTCCGTCAGCGACCGCCGCAGGTTGGGCGACCACCCCGACGGGCTGCGGAAGCTGGTCGGCTGGTCGAGCCCGCCGGCGGCGAGCAGGGCGGCGACGGCGGCCCTGGACCGCTCGACGGCGGCCTGCCAGAGCCCGTACAGCTCCTCGGGGGCGTCGTCGGCGGCGCTGTGCCAGTCCCAGTCGGGGTCGGCTTCGAACGCCTCGGGGCTCCACGGGGCGCCGAGCGGCGGCCCGCCGTGGAACGTCGCCGTCCGCCAGTCCTCCACCCAGGCCATGTGCTTCAGCAGGCCGCCGAGCGTCATCTCCGACGGCGGGAACCGCCGGTGGAGCCCGGCCCCGTCGAGCCCGCCGCACTTCCAGGCGAACTGCGCCCGCGACCGCTCGATGGCGAACAGGATCATCTCCACCTCGCCGGCGTCCATGGCCGGCTCCCGGATGGTCGTCTCCAGCACGATGCCCTCGCTCATGGGTGGCACGGTAGGGTCGATTCCGGACGATCCCCTTCCGGAACGCAGGAGCCGACCGTGCGATCCGACACCAGCCCCACCGCGAGGGCCCTCCTCGCCCTCGAGCTCCTCCAGGCCAGCCCCGGCATCACCGCGGACCGGCTGGCCGGCAAGCTCGGCGTGTCCGAGCGGGCCGCCCGCCGCTACGTCGGCATCCTGCGCGAGGCCGGCATCCCCGTCGAGTCGGAGCGGGGGCCGTACGGCGGCTACCGCGTCGGCCGGGGCGTCCGCCTGCCGCCCGTCGTGTTCAGCGCCGACGAGGCCCTCGGCCTGGTGATGGCCGTGCTCGACGGCCACCACGACGCCGGCGACCCGGCGGGCCCGGTCGGCAGCGCCCTCGGCAAGCTGCTGCGGGCCCTCCCGGCCGCGGTCGCGGCCCAGGCCGAGGCCGTCCGCCGGGCGACCGCCCCGGCCCCCGACCGGGCCGCGGCCCGGCCCCACCCGGCGACGACGGCGACCCTGGTCCAGGCCTGCTCGGACCGGCGCCAGGTCCGGCTCGGCTACCGCTCGGAGGCCGGCTCGGAGTGGGACGTCGAGGTCGACCCGTGGGCCGTCGTCGTCCGCCACGGCCGCTGGTACCTCGTGTGCCGGTCGCACGCGGCCGACGCCGTCCGGGCCTACCGGGTCGACCGGGTCCGCCACGTCGAGGTCGTGGACGCCGCCTGCACGCCGCCCGCCGACCTCGACGCCGTCGCCGTCCTCGAGGAGCACCTGGCCGCCGGGTGGGAGTACGAGGTGGAGGTCGTGCTCGACGCCCCGTTCGACCGGGTGGCCGGCTGCGTCCCCCGGGCGCTCGGCCGTCTGGAGCCGCTCGACGCCGGCACCGCCCGCCTCGTCGGCACGACCAGCAACCCGTGGTGGTACGCGGAGCGGCTGGCCGCCGTCCCGGCGCCGTACCGGATCGTCCGCGGCGACGAGGTCCGCGAGGCGGCCAGGGCCATCGGCGAGCGGCTGCTGACCGCGGCCGCCGGGACCGGCACCGCCACCGGCCCGGAGCGCTGAGGGCAGACTGGGGCCGATGGCACGGGCCGCCGGCGGCGACCAACCGGACCTGTTCGAGGTGGCGGGCGAGCCCGTCCGCCTCGACCTGCCCGACGCCGACGTCGTCTGGTTCCCCGGCTTCTTCCCGCCCGCCGAGGCCGACCGGCTGCTCGCCGCCCTGCTGGCGACCACGCCGTGGGAGCAGGAGGTCATCCGGGTGTACGGCCGGCCCCGGCCGGTGCCCCGGCTCACGTCCTGGCACGGCGACCCCGGCCGGCGCTACGCCTACTCCGGCATCGAGATGGACCCGGTGCCGTGGACGCCGGCGCTGCTCGAGGTGAAGGAGCGGATCGAGGCCGTCGCCGGCGAGCGGTTCAACAGCGTGCTCGCCAACTGGTACCGCGACGGGCAGGACAGCGTGTCCTGGCACAGCGACGACGAGCCCGAGCTCCGGCCCGAGCCGACCATCGGTTCGGTGAGCTTCGGCGAGACCCGGCGGTTCCAGCTGCGCCACAAGCGCGTCGACGCCGAGCACGCCATGGACCTCACCCACGGCGGCTTCCTGCTGATGCGGGGCCCGACCCAGCGCTGCTGGCGCCACCAGGTGCCGAAGACGTCGCGTCCGGTCGGCCAGCGGGTCAACCTCACGTTCAGGGTGATCCTCGACCGCCAAGGTTGACGCCCGCGCCGCCGGGCGAGGCGGCGCACCGAGGCTCGTGTCGAGACGGGCGGTCCGTGATCGCCTGGGCCCGACGTACGGACCGTCTCGCGTGGCACTGTTGGCGCCCGTTCGTGCGGTTGACGGTGCGTGGGGGGAGAAGGATGAGTGACACACCTCAGGGCCCGGGTTGGTGGGTTGCGTCGGACGGTCGTTGGTACCCGCCTGCGCCCGGCGGACCGCCCGCACCGGGTCCACGACCGAAGCGAGGTGTATGGGGACGGTTCCGCGCGTGGCCCATGTGGGTCCAAGTCGTGTGCTGGATCGTCCTCGGATTCGTTCTCCTCGGTGTGATCGGCAGCGCGGTCGGTGCCCCCGAGGACGAGGGCGAGGAGGCGATCTCGAGCGACGACGACCGGGCGACGACCACCGAGCCGCCGTCGACGACCGAGCCGGCCACGACGACCGAACGTCCGACGACGACCCAGCGACCGACGACCACGGCACCCACCACGACGACGACCGAGCCGACGACGACGACCACTGCAGCACCGACGACGACGGAGCCGCCGGGGTTCGACGAAGGGACCCACATCGTCGGAGAGGACATCCAACCCGGCCGGTACATCGCCACGGACCTCTCCTTCTGCTATTGGGAGCGGCGATCGGGTGTGAGCGGTGCCTTCGAGGAGATCCTGGCGAACGGGAATCCGAGCGGGCAGGCGATCGTGGAGGTGCTCCCCGAGGACGCTGCGTTCAACTCGACCGGCTGTGGCCGCTGGGCGGTGTATGCCCCGCCCCCTGCGGCTGCGACGTCGTTCGGTGACGGTGATTGGGCCGTGGGGCAGCAGATCCAGCCGGGCCGCTACCGGGCGACCGGCGCGAGCTTCTGCTACTGGGAGCGAGCGACAGGGTTCTCGCACGCGTTCGGCGAGATCCTCGCGAACGGCAACCCGAGCGGTGAGCCGGTCGTCGAGATCCTCGCGTCCGACGTGCGGTTCACGTCGAACGGGTGCGGCACGTGGACCCTCGGCTGACTCCCAGCGAACCGCCGGTCGACCGGGCCTCGTTCGTGCTGATCTCGGGCCCGCGCCGCCGGGCGAGGATGGCGGGATGCGGGTGTGGCTGGTGCGGGCGGGCCGGGCGGGGGAGCAGGAGGGGTTCGCCCTGGCCAACGGGTGCGCCGTGATCGGGTGGAGCCGCATGGAGGACCTCGCCGTCGTCGAGTCGCGGGAGGAGATGGTCGAGGAGGTCCGGATCAAGGACCCGCACGCGTCCGAGCGCCGGCTGGCCAACCACGCCGCCCAGCTGTGGGCCTTCGCCAGGCGGATCGAGCCGGGCGACCTCGCCGTCCTGCCGTCCAAGGTGCGCAGGACCGTCGCCGTCGGCCGGGTCACCGGCCCCTACCGCTACGAGCCGGCCAACCCGTCGGGCGCCCGGCACGTCCGGGCGGTCGACTGGGTGCGGCCCGACGTGCCGAGGGACGCCATCGGCCAGGACCTGCTCTGGTCGCTCGGGGCGTCGATGACGATCTGCCAGGTGAGCCGCAACGGTGCCGCCGAGCGCTTCGCGGCGATGCTCGCCGGCGGCCCCGACCCCGGGCCACCGGGCGCAGGCGCGGCCCGGCCGGTGTGACCAGGGGCCGCCGCCCGGGTGAGGATGCGGCATGGACCGACTGGACGGCCGCACGGCCGTGATCACGGGCGGCGCGTCGGGGATCGGGCTGGCGACGGCCCGCCGCCTCGCCGCGGAGGGGATGCACGTCGTGCTGGCCGACGTCGAGCAGGCCGCGCTCGACCGGGCGGCGGCGAGCATCGACGGGGCGCTCGCCGTGCGCTGCGACGTGAGCGACCTGGCCGACGTCCGCCGCCTGGCCGACGCCGCCCGCGAGGCCCACGGCGCCGTGCACCTGCTCTTCGCCAACGCCGGCGTGGCCACGAGCGGCCCGGTCGTCCAGGCCACCCATGCCGACTGGGAGTGGACGATCGGCGTGAACCTGTGGGGCGCCATCCACGCCGTCGAGGCGTTCCTGCCCGGCATGGTCGACGGTGGCGAGGGCGGGCACCTCCTGTTCACGTCCTCGTTCGCCGGGCTGGTGGCCAACGTCGGCCTCGGCCCCTACTGCGTCTCGAAGTACGGCGTGGTGGCCTTGGCCGAGGTGCTCCACAAGGAGCTGCGGCGGGCGGGCATCGGCGTGTCCGTGGTCTGCCCCATGCGGGTCGCCACCGACATCTACACGTCGGGCCGCAACCGGCCCGACCGGCTGGGCGGCCCGCCTTCCACGGCGACGGTGCCCGGCGCGACGGGGGACGAGCCGGACGTGGTCGGCCGGGTGCTCCCCGTCGAGGACGTGGCCGCGCAGGTCGTCGCCGCCGTCCGCGACGGTCGCCTGTACGTGCTCACCCACGAGGAGAGCCTCGAGCCCGTCCGCCGCCGCTTCGCCCGCATCGAGCGGGATGCCGGAGGCTGACTTCGAGCACAATCATCATCATGGCAAGCAGCGCACGGGACGGCGACTGGCCGGTCCTCGAGTACGACATCCTCTCGACCAGGCCGGTGGGGACGTTCTTCGCCGAGCTCGACGACCTCCGGGAGCGCCACCCGTTCTTCTTCGACACGCTCGCCCAGGGGTTCTGGGTGCTGACCCGCTACGACGCCGTGCGGGACGCCTACCAGCGGCCGGACGTGTTCACGAGCGACTCGTTCATGCCGACCGACCCCGACCCGGCGTACCACATGCTCCCCACCCAGGAGCGAGCCCCCCGCCACGTCAAGGTCCGCCAGCTGCTGAACGCCCGGTTCTCGCCGCAGGCGGTCGCCACCCTGGAGGGCGCGGCCCGGCGCCACTGCGTCGCCATCGTCGAGGAGCTGCGGGACCGCAGCCGCTGCGACCTGGTCGAGGACTTCGGCGGCCCGTTCGCCACCAAGGTGTTCCTCGACTGGGCCGGCCTGCCGCCCGAGGACTCGCCGCAGTTCGTCGCCTGGGTGCGCGCCGTGTTCAACGACCTCGGCGACTCGAGCGCCGGCGCCATGCAGGAGGCGATGACCGGCATCGACGCCTACTTCCGGGAGGCGCTGGCCGACCGGCGCCGGGCGCCCAGGGACCCCGAGCGCGACGTCGTCACCCACCTCGTGCAGTCGAGCATCGACGGCGAGCCGCTCGCCGAGGCCGACCTGCTGTCGGTCTGCCTGGTGCTCGTGCTGGCCGGCCTCGACACGGTGAAGCAGCAGCTGGGCTACTCGTTCCTGCACCTCGCCACCCACCCGGACGACCGGCGCCGCCTGGTCGAGGCGCCGGCGATCGTGCCGCTCGCCGTCGAGGAGCTGCTGCGGGCCTTCTCCGTCGCCGACCCCGGCCGCAAGGTCGGCCGCGACGTCGAGTTCCACGGGTGCCCGATGCGCGAGGGCGACATGGTCTGGCTGCCGCCGGCCATCGCCAACCGCGACCCCCGCGTGTTCCCCGACGCCGACCGGGTGGTGCTCGACCGCAGCCCGAACCGCCACCTCGCCTTCGGCGCCGGCCCGCACCGGTGCCAGGGCGCCCACTTCGCCCGCCTCCAGCTGCGGGTGGCGTTCGAGGAGTGGCACCGCCTGATCCCCGAGTACCGGCTCGGCGACGACGACCCCATCCTCGAGCACGGCGGCCAGTTCGGCCTGGAGCGCCTCCCCCTCGCCTGGGACCCCGCCGCGCCCTGACGCACCCGCCCGTCCCGCCGGCACGGCGCGCGCCGTCAGGTCCCGGGGAGCAGGCGCTCCAGCCGTCTCGGGTGGACGGCGTAGAGGAACGGGCCAGGGCGGCGGCACGCCGCCGTGATCCGAGGCAGGTTCGTCACGAACCGAGCGGCCATCTCCGCCGCGGGGAGCGACTGGCTCGTGAGGCAGAAGCAGCGGACGCGGTGGCGCAGGACCGCCTCCCGCTCGGCCGGCCGGTAGCGGACCCGGGCGTCCTTCATGAACACCACCCACCCTCGTGCGCCGGCGAGCTCCAGCCACTCCTCGTCGCCCACCGACTCGTCGGCCGGCACGCCGTAGTGCTCGGCGAGGGTGGTCAGCCGCAGCCCGGCGTCGCGGAGGAGTCGGGGGACGGCGATCCGACCGAGGCTCCGGTCGAGGAAGAGGTCAGGCAGCCCGTCGGGATGCGACACGGAGCACGTCCTCGACGTGATCCACGGGCACGCCGAACTCGGCCGACAGCTCCTCGACGGACCCGCCGGCCCAGAACCGCTCGAGCACGTCCTCGACGCGGGCGCCACCGCGCTCGAAGATCGGCGCCCCGAACGCTCGCCGCGGGTCGGCGACGACGGCGGCGCGCTCGTAGGCGGGCAGCCGGATGAGCGTCGCGTAGCCGTCGTCGCCGTACTCGATCCTTCGCAGGTACGACTCGACCACGTCGGAGAACAGCCGCTGCCCGCTCCTGACGACGACCAGGTCGAGCGCGACCTGGCCCTCCGGGGTGTCCCGCCGGCGCTCGCCGAAGTCGAACAGCACCTCGGCACCGTCCGTGTACAGCTTCCGCGACGCGAGCGCGTGCTCGACGCCGATTCCGTGCTCCAGCGCGTCGAGCGCCGGCCGGATCCGCTGCATGGGCACGCCGCTCCGGCGGACGGCGGCGAGCACCAGCGCCTCGGCGAGCCCGACGAACGGGATCGACGGGTCCTTCACGCCGGTCGGCGCGAGGTAGGTGACGACGGGGGCCCCGACCACGTCGGCGCGGCCGGCCGAACGGCGGACGTAGCCCTTCGCCCACGCCGCGAGCGTCGTCTGGGGGACGGCCACGCTGCGCGCCGCGTCCGCGACCGTGTACAGCGGGACGTCGAAGCGCACGTCTCGACCTGCCATGTCGCCACCTCCTTCCCGTCCGCCATTGAAGCAGGCGGGTGTGACGCCTCAGGCGAGGGTCACGCCGGCGGCGCGGAGCTCGTCGTTGGCGCGGTCGGCGTCGCCGTCCTCGAGGTTGACCGGCCTCGTCGCCTCCAGCGGCACGGTCGTGGCGTAGCCCAGGCGCTGGGCGTCCAGCGCGGTCGCCTTCACGCACACGTCCTGCGCGAGGCCGACGACCACCACCCGCTCCACCCCCCGCTCGGCGAGCAGGCCGTGCAGGGCCGTGGGCCGGTCCTCGCCGGTGTCGACGTCGCGCTCGTAGAACCCCGAGTAGCCGTCCTCGCCGTCGCTGCCCTTGCGCACGACCGGCCCGGCGACGGCCAGGTCGGGGTGCAGGGCCGCGCCCCAGGTGTCCTTCACGCAGTGGACCGGCCACACGCCGCCGTCCTTGGCGAAGTGCGGGGTCGACGGCGGGTGCCAGTCCTGCGTGTACGCCACGAGCGCGCCGGCGGCGAGGGCCTCGGCGACGAGGCCGTTGACCGTCGGGACGATCTCCTCGCCGCCCCGCACGTACAGGCCGCCGTTCGGGTCGGCGAAGTCGTTCTGCACGTCGACGACGACCAGCGCGGCCCGACCGTCCAGCTCCATCGTCATCCCACCTCCCTGCTCGTGATCTCCCGGGCGACGGCCCGCAGCCGCTCCGAGATGGCGACCGGGTACGGCTCGGGCCCGTCCAGCCGCCGCACGCCGGCCGGCAGCTGCGAGAAGCCATCCTCGAAGTGGGCGTTGGCCTCGGCCAAGCCGACCCGCCCGGCCGCCGTCCGCGCCCCGTCCCGCATGACGTCGACGAGCAGGGGCACGGCGCCGTCGACCGGCGGCGGCTCGTCCTGGCCGGCCACCGTGTCGCCCGTCCAGCCCGGCGCCCGCCACACCTGCTTCGGGCACGGCCAGCTGGCCTTGCCGGGCGAGGTCTTCAGCACCGGCCGGCCGTCGACGGCGACGAGCTTGTAGACGGTGTCGACGGTCGGCGCGTCGGCCGAGACGCCGAGGGTCGAGCCGACGCCGAACCCGTCGATCGGCGCGCCGTCGGCGACCAGCCGGGCCAGCGACCGCTCGTCCAGCCCGCCGGAGGCGAAGATGCGGACGTCCTCCAGCCCGGCCGCGTCGAGGCGCTGCCGCGCGTCGGCGGCGAGCGCGGCGAGGTCGCCGCTGTCGAGCCGGATGCCGCGGATGCCGCCCCCGTCCCGCCGCCGCTCGAGCGCGACCTCGATGGCCCGCTCGACCCCCCTCGCCGTGTCGTAGGTGTCGACGAGCAGGACGGCGCTGTCCGGGAAGGCGCGCGCGTAGGCCCGGAACGCCTCGGTCTCGTCGCCCCACGCCTGCACGAACGAGTGGGCCATCGTCCCGCTCGCCGGCACGCCGTAGCGGTCGGCGCCGGCGACGTTGCTGGTGCCGTCGAGCCCGACCAGGCCGGCCACCTTGGCGACCTTCATGCCGGCGTCGACGCCGTGGGTGCGGCGCAGCGAGAAGTCGACGACGGCCCGCCCGCCGGCCGCGTCGCGGCAGCGGGCCGCCTTCGTGGCGATCACGGTCTGGAGGGTGACCTGGTTCAGCAGGAACGTCTCGGCCAGCTGGCCCTCGGCCAGCGGGGCGTCGACCTCCAGCACCGGCTCCGACGGGAACACGACCGTCCCCTCGGGCACGGCCCGCACCGACCCGGTGAACCGCACGCCACCCAGCCAGTCGAGGAACCCGGCGTCGAACACGCCGAGCCGGTCGACGGCGGCCAGCTCCTCGTCCCCGAACGACAGGCCCTCCAGCCAGGCGAGGCAGTCGTCCAGCCCGGCGGCCACGAGGTAGCCCCGCCCGGGCGGCAGTGACCGGACGAACAGGCTGAACGTCGCCGGCCGGTCGGCCATCCCGTCCCTGCGGTAGGCGTCGGCCATGGTGAGCTCGTAGAGGTCGACGAGGAGGGCGGGGAGCACGTCGGCCACGGGCGGAGCCTACGGGGCGTGGTAGACCGCCTCGCCATGGCATTCGGTCGCAGGTTCGGACGGGGAGGACGGGGCGGAGGCGGCGGGCTCGACGCCCTCCAGCACGCGCTGGACCGCCTGGTGCGCGAGAACGTGCTCACGGTCGACCAGGCCGAGCGCGTCCGCCAGGCGGTGAAGGAGGAGCGCCAGAAGCTGCGGGGCGAGCGCAGCGGCAACTAGCGGGATCCTCCGCGCCGCCTCACAGTTCCCTCACACCGTGCGCCGATGATCGGCGCATGAACACCACGACACGCACGGCGGTGGCCTCCGTGGCCGTCGCCCTCGGCGCCCTCGGCGTCACGGGGCTGGTGACGACCGGCGTCGCCGGGTCGGCCGAGGCCCCCGCGACCGCGACCGCGTCCGAGGACGGCGCCGGCGGCCCGCTCGACCGGGCCCTCGACGGCCTCGTCGAGGACGGCACGATCACCGAGGAGCAGGCCGACGCCGTCAGGGACGCGGTGGTCGAGGAGCTCCCGCCCGGTTGGCAGCGCCACGCCAGGGGGATGGAGATCCTGGAGCACGCGCTCGACACGGCGGCGGCGACGATCGGGGTCGACGCCGACGCCCTGCGGGAGGCGCTGGCCGACGGGCGGACGGTCGCCGAGGTCGCCGAGGAGCACGGCGTCGAGCCGTCGGCGGTGATCGACGCGCTCGTCGCCGCCGGCAACGAGCGGCTCGACGAGGCCGTCGCGGACGGCGACCTCACCGAGGCCGAGGCCGACGAGCTGCGCGGCCGGCTGGAGGAGGGGGCGCGCCACTTCGTGGAGGACGCCCCGCCGTTCGGCCCGGGCGGTCCTGGCGGTCCCGGCGGTCCCGGCGGCCCCGGGCCGTGGGGCGGCCCGCCGCCGTGGGCGCACGGCCCCGGCGGTCCGTGGGGCGGCCCGGACGAGGGCGACTGACCGAGCCGCAGCGGCGGGAGGCCGGGGCCGGTCCCTGGGGGCCGGCCCCGGCGCCCGCGTGCAGCCGGCGTCAGGCGACGGCTCGCGCCACCAGCGCGTCGCGGTCGGCGCCGACCAGCCAGGCCGTCGTGCCGACGGCGCCGGCGGCCTGGAACCACGACTCGCCGACGGCCGGGTTCGGGCTGTCCACGATCCGCCAGGCCCGGCCGTCGAACCGCTCGACCAGCGTGTGCCACACGGCCCAGCCGTTGGCGTCGTGGGCGTCGTGGTGGCCGACGGCCCAGGCGGTGCCGTCGGCGGCGACCGTCACCCCGGCCAGCCCGGCGGCGCCGGCGGTGGCGGGCAGCGCCGCCCGCCGCCACGACCGCCCGTCCCACCGCATGGCGAGCGCCTGGCCGGACGACGAGCCGACCGCCCAGGCCCGCCCGCCGGCCGCGCCGACGGCGGTGAGCCGGTCGTCGAGGTCCGTGGTGGCGGTGGGCACGACCGACCAGGAGCTCCCGTCCCAGTGCTGGACGAGGGTCTGGCCCCGGCTCCCGTAGGTGCCGATGAACGTCGACCCGACCACCCAGGCGTCGGTCGGCGAGGAGGCGGCGACGGCGGTGTACGCGTGCGCGGCGGCCACGTCGGCCAGGGGCACGACCGACCACGACCGGCCGTCCCAGTGCTGCAGCTGGGTGCCGAGCGCCCACACGTCGTCCGGCCCCGAGGCGGCGACGGACCACAGCCGGCCCGTCGCCATCGCGCCGGTGACGGGCGACCACGTGGCGCCGTCCCAGTGCAGGAGGATCGGCAGGTCGGCGTTGTAGCCGTAGCGGTCCTGCCACCCGACGGCCCACGCGTCGGTCGCCGACAGCGCGGCGACGCCGGTGAGGGCCTCGTCGCTCGAGGCGACGGCCTCGGTGGTCACCGTCGTCCACCGCGCGCCGTCCCACCGCTGGATCAGGACGTCGAGCTCGGTCGGCCCTTCGAGGGTCCGGCCCCGCGACCCGACGGCCCAGCCCGAGGACGGCGACCCGAACGCCACGCCGTACAGGCGGGCGCCGAGCCCGGCCCCCGGGCTGCGGACCACCCCCACCCGGGCGGTGGCGCCGGCGGGGGCGGCCAGGAGCCCGACGAGCACGGCGGCGACCAGGGCGGCGCCGGGCAGGCGGCGCTGGGGGGACGGGAACGGTCGCACGGTCGACCTCCTCGGCGGCGGGACTGCCCTTGATACGGGCGCCACCGGCGCCGGGATTGCGTCAGTCGCCGGTCTCGGGCGGCGAGAAGATCACGAGGACGGCGAGGTCGTCGGCGATGTGGTGGAACCCGTGGACCTCGCCGGCGGGCACGAACGCCACCGTGCCGGCGTGCACCTCGACGTCGTCGTCGCCGCTCGCCAGCCTGGCCGACCCGGCCAGCACGACGTACACCTCGTCCTCGGCGTGGGGCTGCTGCGGGTCGTCGGCCCCGGCCGGCAGCCGGTACAGCCCGGCGGACATCGTCGCCTCCCGCAGGAACTCCCAGTAGGCGGTCCCGGCGTCGGCGTGGCCGGCCAGGAGGTCGTGGAGCGTGAGGAGGTGCACCGGGAGGTTCTAGCCCTTCCCGTAGAACAGCCGCTCCACCACCCGGCGGGCCCGCCGGGTGACCCGCCGGTACTCGTCGCGGAGGGCGGGCGGCGTGGTGTCGAGCGAGCGGGCCAGCTTGCCCAGCCGGTCGGGCCGGGACGGCAGGGAGTCGCCGGGGCCGCCGTTCACGAGGAACCACCGGTTCCTGGTGCGCTCGCAGAACCGGTAGGCGTCGGCCAGGACGCGGGCGTCGTCGGCGTCGACGGCGCCGTCGGCGACGAGGGCGTCGAGCGCGGCCATCGTCCCCGGCTCGGCGACGCCGGCCCGCAGCTGGAGGAGCTGGACGCAGAACTCGACGTCGGAGAGCGACCCGCGGCCGAGCTTGAGGTGGAACTGGGGATCGTCGCCGGCCGGCAGGCGCTCCCGCTCGACCCTGGCCTTGATCCGGCGGATCTCGCGGACGTCCTCGGCCGTCAGCGGCCGCTCGAAGGCGAACCGCCGCGCCTCCTCCAGGAACCGCCGGCCGACGTCGGGGTCGCCGGCCACCGGCCGGGCCCGGAGCAGCGCCTGGCGCTCCCACACCTGGGCCCACCGCGCGAAGTAGGCGCGGTAGCCGTCGAGGCTGCGGGCCAGTGCGCCGTGCCGCCCCTCGGGGCGCAGGCGGACGTCCACCCGCCAGGCCGGCACGAACCGCAGCAGGGCGACGGCGACCCGCTCGGCCGCCTCGAAGTCGGCCGGCGTCGTGCCGTCGTAGACGGTGACGACGTCGAGGTCGCTGGCGTAGGACAGCTCGGCGCCGCCGAAGCGGCCGAGGGCGACGACGGCGAACGGCAGGGGAGGGGCGAGGTGCTCGACGGCGGCCTCGAGGGTGGCCTCGCCGAGGACGGTGAGCGACCGGGCGGTGGCGGCCACGTCCGTCGCGCCGAGCACGTCGGCGGCCGCCACCCGCAGCCGCTCGCGGTCGGTGAAGCGGCGCAGCGCGGCCGACCGCTCGGCCTCCTCGGGCCGCCAGGCGACCGCCGCCCTCGCCGCCTCGAGCGTCGCCGCCCGGTCGCCGCCGGCCAGCGCCTCGGGCGACCGCAGCGCGGGCACGAGGTCGGGGTTGCGCCGGAGGGCGGCGCCGATGAGCTTGCTGGTGCCGAGGAGGAGGCAGAGCCGCCTGGCGGTCTCGGGGGAGTCCCGCACGGCGACCGCCAGCTCGGTCGACACCCGCGACCCCCAGGCGAGGTGGCGCAGCCCGAGCAGGCCGAGGTCGGGGTCGGGCGAGTCGGCCAGCCAGCCGAGCAGCAGCGG
Organism: Acidimicrobiales bacterium; assembly: GCA_036399815.1. Taxonomy (NCBI): domain Bacteria; kingdom Bacillati; phylum Actinomycetota; class Acidimicrobiia; order Acidimicrobiales; species Acidimicrobiales bacterium. Next base: position 11,914 of record DASWMK010000128.1, on the reverse strand, counting down.
CAGCAGCTGCTGCATGAGCCGGGACGACCGCCGCAGCCCCCTGGTGAGCTCCTGCACGGCCTGGCGCGTCCGGTCGGCGTCGGCGAACCCGAGCGCCGACAGCCGGGCCTCGGTCGCCTCCGCGGACAGCAGCCCGGCCTCGCCGGCGAGCGCGTCGAGCAGGGGGCGGAAGTAGAGGCGCTCGTGGATGCCCCGCGCCGACGCCTGGTGGCGGCGGAGGTCGTCGTCGAACCGGTCGGCGGCGGTGGCGCCCGGCGCCCCCCGGTAGCCGAGCACCCTGGCCACCCGGTCGCGGGCCGCCCGGTCGGCCGGCACGGCGTGGACCTGGCGGCCCTCGTCCAGCTGGAGCGCGTGCTCGACCCTGCGCAGGAACCGGTAGTCACCGGCGAGCGCCTCTGCGTCGGCGGCGTCGACGTAGCCGCCGTCGGCCAGCTCCCGCAGGGCGACGAGCGTGGTCGGCGACCGGAGGCGCCGGTCGCGGCGCCCGTGCACGAGCTGGAGGAGCTGCACGGCGAACTCGACGTCGCGGATCCCGCCCGGCCCCCGCTTGACCTCCCGGTCGGCCAGCCCGCGCCGGCCGACCTCGGACTCGGACCGGGCCTTCATGGCCCGCAGCGAGCGGAGGTCGTCGGCGCTGAACGGCCGCTCCCACAGCGCCTGCCGGGCGGCGTCCTCGAAGCGGGCGCCGGCGTCGGCGTCGCCGGCCACCGCCCTCGCCTTCAGCAGCGCCTGGAACTCCCACGGCTGGGCCCAGCGGTGCCAGTAGGCGACGTAGGCGTCGACGGTGCGCACCAGCCGCCCGCTGCGCCCCTCGGGCCGGAGGTTGGCGTCGACGCGGAAGCAGCCGCGGGCGACGGCCAGCACGTCACGCGCCGCCTTCTCGTCCTCGCCGACGAGCATGACGTCGACGTCGCTGGCGTAGTTCAGCTCGGAGCCGCCGAGCTTCCCCATGCCGATCACGGCGAGCCCGTCCGCGCCCGCGACCGTGCAGGCGCCGGCGAGCACGTCCGCGGCGAGCGCGGCGAGCGCGGCGCCGACGTCCTCCAGCGCAGCCATGCCGCACAGGTCCGTCGCCGCGATGCGCAGGTACTCCCTCGCCTTCCAGCGGGCGAGCGCGGCCCCGTCGGACGCGTCGGGCGGCGCCCGGCGGTCGAGGTCGGCGAGCACGTCGAGGGCGGCCGGGTCGGTGGCGAGCAGCCGGGTGAGCTCGCCGCTCGCCGCCGTCACGGCCACGAGCGCGGCGGCCAGGCGGGGGTCGGCGGCCAGCCGGTCGTGGAGGTCGGGGTGGAGGGCGGCGACCCGGTCGACGGCCACGCGGACGGCGACCGGCGCCGCCGACCGCTCCACCTCGCCGTCGAGCGTGTCGATCGCCACCCCGAGACGGTAGGCCGCCCCTCGTAGGCTTGGGACGTGGCCCGCCTGCGGATCGCCGCCTGCCAGCTCGACACCGTCGTCGGCGACCTCGACGGCAACGCCGACCGCGTGCTCGCCGCCCTCGACCGGGCCGAGGCCGCCGGCTGCGACGTCGCCGTCTTCCCCGAGCTGGCCATCACCGGCTACCCGCCCGAGGACCTGCTCCTGAAGCCCCGGTTCGTGGCCGACAACCGGGCCGCGCTGGAGAAGGTGGCGGCGAGGACGGGCCGGTGCGCGGCGGTCGTCGGCTTCGTGGACGCGGGGCGGGACCTGTTCAACGCGGCCGCCGTGTGCGCCCACGGCGCCATCCTCGGCACGTACCACAAGCGCCTCCTGCCGAACTACGCCGTGTTCGACGAGCAGCGCTACTTCGCGGCGTCGACCGAGCCGCCCACCCTGTTCCTGATCGGCGGCGTGCGGGTCGGGCTGTCGATCTGCGAGGACGCGTGGAGCCCCACCGGGCCGATCGCCGAGGCCGCCGCCGGCGGCGCCGAGCTCGTCCTCAACCTCAACGCCTCGCCCTACTACGCCGGCCGGGTCGAGGAGCGCGAGCGCATGCTGGCCACGCGGGCGGCCGACGCGTCGTGCGCCCTCGTGTACGTCAACCAGGTCGGCGGCCAGGACGAGCTCGTCTTCGACGGCGCCTCGCTGGTGTTCGACGCCGACGGGCGGGTGATCGCGAGGGGGGCGCAGTTCCGGGAGCAGGTGCTCGTCGTCGACGTCGAGGTGCGGCCGGTGTTCCGCAAGCGCCTGCTCGACCCGCGGGGGCGGGCGTCGAGCCCGTCGCTGCCGGTCGTCGACGTGACGGCGGTGGCCGGCACGGTGGACGGGCCGCCGCCGGGGCCGACCGTCGTCGAGCCCCTCGACCCGGTGGCCGAGGTCTACGAGGCGCTGGTGCTCGGCACCCGCGACTACGTCGTCAAGAACGGGTTCACGGACGTGCTCATCGGCCTGTCCGGCGGGGTCGACTCGTCGCTCGTCGCCGTGATCGCCGCCGACGCCCTCGGCGCCGAGCACGTGCACGGCGTGGCCATGCCGTCGCGCTTCTCGAGCGAGGGCTCGGTGGCCGACGCCTCCGCGCTGGCCGCCAACCTCGGCGCCGACCTGCGGACCATCCCCATCGAGCCGGCCCACGAGGCGCTGCTCGGCATGCTGGCCCCGAGCTTCGCCGACCGGGACGAGGACATCACCGAGGAGAACGTCCAGTCCCGCATCCGCGGTGTGGTCCTCATGGCCCTGTCCAACAAGTTCGGGTGGCTGGTGCTGACCACCGGCAACAAGAGCGAGATGGCGGTCGGCTACTCCACGCTCTACGGCGACACGGCCGGCGGGTTCGCGGTGATCAAGGACGTGCCGAAGACGCTCGTGTACGAGCTGTGCCGGTACCGCAACCGCGTCGCCGGCCGCGACCTCGTGCCCGAGGCCGTGCTCACCAAGCCGCCGTCGGCCGAGCTGCGCCCCGACCAGCGCGACGACGAGTCGCTGCCCCCCTACGACGAGCTCGACCCCGTGCTCGAGGCGTACGTCGAGGGCGACCTGACCGCCGCCGAGCTGGTCGACGCCGGCTTCGACCCCGCCGTCGTCCACCGCGTCGTCCGCCTCGTCGACCTCTCGGAGTACAAGCGCCGCCAGACGCCGCCCGGCGTGCGGGTCACCCCCAAGGCGTTCGGCAAGGACCGGCGCCTGCCGATCACCAACCTGTACCGGGGCTAGTGGCGGAACCGGCCCCCGTCCCCGGCCGGCTGCCGGCCGGGCCGGTCACCTCGCCCGTCGTCGCCGCGGCCGCCGTCGCCGTCGCGGCCGCGCTGTTCGGCACCAGCTTCCTCGTCATGCAGGAGGCGGTGGAGGACGTCGAGCCCGTCCCGTTCCTCGCCGTCCGCTTCGCGTTCGGCGCGCTGTCGCTCGCGCCGTTCGCCCGGCGGGCGGACCGCCCCGGCGTGGCGAGGGCCGGGACCGTCGCGGGGCTCGTCCTCGCCGTCGGCTACCTGTTCCAGACGACCGGCATCCAGTACACGACGTCGTCCGCGTCCGCGTTCATCACCTACCTGCTCGTCGTGATGGTCCCGCTGATCGTCGCCGTCGTGAGCCGACGGCTCCCGCCGCCGACGACCGCGGCCGGCGTGGTGCTCGCCGTCGCCGGCCTCGTCCTCCTCACCGGCGGGTCGGTGGGCTTCGGCAAGGGCGAGGCGCTGACCCTCGGGTGCGCCTTCTCCTTCGCCGTCCACATCGTCGTCCTCGCCGACTACGCGCCCCGCTTCGACACCGTGCGGCTGACCGCCGTGCAGCTGGGCGTGGCCTCGCTGGTGCTCGCCGTCCCCGGCCTGCTCCTCGGCGGCTACGGCTTGTCGTGGACGGCGCTGCTGGCCGCCGCCTACACGGGGGTCGCCGTGTCCGCCGCCGCCTTCTTCCTCCAGATCTGGGGCCAGCGGGTGCTGGGACCGACGAGGACGGCGCTGCTGCTCATGCTGGAGCCGGTGTTCGCCGCCCTCGTGGGCTACGTGGCCGGCGAGCGGCTCGGCCTCGCGGGCACGGTCGGCGCGCTGCTGATCCTCGCCGGGATCGCCGTCGCCGAGGCCCCCGGTGTCTTGACCCGTGGGTCAGCCTCGCGCCAGGCTGAGGCCGCGGGCTGACCCGAGCGTCCGGCGCCGCCCCTCCCGCAGCCGCCCGTCCCGAAGGAGCCCGATGGCCGACCCCCGATCGCCCCGGCCGCCGTTCGCGCCGTGGGACCGCCGCGAGCTGCCGGGCGCCTTCGACGTGGAGGAGTCGGCCCGCCGGGTCGGCCACTACAAGTGGATCGAGATGCGCCTGTTCGAGGCGCTCGGCGGCTGGGTGGCGACCGTGCCAGAGCTCGACGTGAAGCTGCGCCTCGGCACCCACTGCTACCACCACGCCTGGCACGCCGAGCTGTGGCACAAGCGGCTGCCCGAGCTGCGGGAGATGAACCCCGACCGGCTGACCGTGCCGCCGAACGACGAGCTCGTGGCGTTCGTGGCCGCCATGACCGAGCCGGAGGCGCCGGGCGACACCATCGAGAAGCTGGTCGGCGTGTACCGCGTGCTGATCCCGCACAAGATCGCCGCGTACACGTACCACCTGAACAGCACGAGCCAGATCACCGACGCCCCCACCATCCGCTCGCTGAAGTTCGCGCTGGCCGACGAGCTGGAGGACTGGCGCGACGGCGAGATGCTCCTCCAGTCGCTGATCGAGACCGAGGAGGAGGTCCAGCGGGCCGCCGACCACCAGGCCTGCCTCGAGAAGCTGATGCTGGCGGCGGGCGGCATCGCCGGGCCGGGCTCGATCGGCGGGCCGACCGGCGCGCTGGAGGCGTCGGCGTGAGGCGCACGCTCCCCGTCGAGCGCCTGGCCAGGGACGAGCGCTTCGTCCGCGTGCCGATGGAGGAGCGGATGCGCGACCCCCGCCGCGCCGGCGACGACGCCGCGGCCCGGCGGAGCGGCCGCCAGGGGAGGCTCGCCCCGGACCGCAGGGGCGGGCCCGACGGGGCGCGGGTGCTGATGCACGGCATCTTCGTCGGCGAGATCCAGGCCCTGGAGGGCGCCGGCCGCACGTGCTGGGACTTCGAGACGGGCACGGCGCCGCACGAGGCGCCCTTCGCGCTCAAGCTCGACATGGCCCGCCAGTGCTGGGACGAGGCGAGGCACTGCGAGATCTCCGCCAAGCTCGGCGACTGGATGGGCACCGAGATCGGCGAGTTCGCCGAGCAGACCCTCCTCTACGAGGCGTCCTGCAACCCCGACCCGGTCCTCCGGCTCACCGGGGTCAACCGCGCCCTCGAGGGCCTCGCCATCGACGTGTTCAACACCATGCGCGAGTTCGGCGCGCGGGGCGGCGACCCGGTGCTCGAGTTCTGCGAGGACTGGATGCTCGCCGACGAGGTCACCCACGTCCGCATGGGCTCGGACTGGCTGCGCCGCCTCACCGAGCGCGACCCCGAGCGCCGGGCCAGGGCGCTCGAGTTCCAGCGCGTCGTCGACAAGCTGTTCTCCTTCGACGGGCTGCGCGGCGAGGAGGCCGACAGCCCCGTGCAGCTGGCCAGGCGCTTCCGGGAGCTGGCCGGGTTCACGACCGCGGAGATCGACGAGATCTCGGCGCTCTCCCGTGCGGCGCGGGCGGACGCCGCGCCGGCGCCCGGCGGCTGAGGTGGGGCGGGTGACGGTCGCGCCCGACGCGTTCGGCTACGTCGAGTTCGACGCGGCCCGCATCGCCGCCGTCGCCGAGAAGGTGCTGGACGACCTCGGCCTCGACCTGCCGCTCCGCGTCGAGGTGGACGAGTCGTCGCCGCTCGGGCGGGCGAGGGTGGCGAGCGTCGAGCCGCTCGTCGTCGCGGTGGAGGGCGGCGCGTTCGAGGACCCGCGCCGCTTCCGACAGCTGTCCGAGCCCGGCGTGGCCGACACGCTCGGCCGGCTGCTGCTGCGCGTGCGCGACCGCCTCGACCCCGGCTTCGGCGAGCCCGGCCCCGACGACGCCATCCCCCTGCCCCACTCGACCGCGTGGGACGCCTACTGCATCGGGCGGCTGGCCCGCCTCGGGTACCGGGGCCAGCGCCAGCGCCGGCTCTACCACTTCCGCAACCGGCACGGGTTCACCGACGCCGCCGACGCCGCCTTCGCCGCGCTGTGGGACGGCGACGGGCTGCGCTGGGCCGACGTCGTCCGGCTGTCCGACGAGGCCCGCCGGGCGCTCGACGCCGCCGGCTGACCCGGCGCCGCCGGGCCGCCGGGCCGCCCGGCCTAGTGGAGGTCGTGCGCGCTCAGGCCCTCGAGGAGGTCGATGGTGGGCGGGCGGGCCAGCAGGCCCTCGCAGGCCTTCGCCATCGCCACCGTCTCCTCGGCGTCGAAGTGGGCCCGCTGGTCGGCCGCCGTCGCCCACTTCTCGATCACCACGAACCGCCCCGGCACGGTCACCGAGGCGCACAGGTCGATGTTCCTGCACCCGGCCTGCATCCTCGACAGCACCACGTACTTCGACAGCACGGCGAGCAGGACTTCGGGGTCGGTGGCGTCGAACACCATGGTCACGATGGCGAGCTCGACCTCGTCGGCCACGAGCCGACCGTACCGCCTCACGCTCGGCGCTCCCCGGCCGATGGGGACGCCCGGTGCGGCGCCGGTCCGCCGGGCCGGGTTGGCACCCTTGACCCCGTCGGTATCGTAGGAGCCGAACCGCTGGGGCGGCTCGTCGGTCGTGGGCGCCCGAGCCGATGCCCCGACCGCACAACTGACCGGCCAGCCAGGAGACTCATCCCTTGCCAAAGGAGCGCGTCGAGCGGGACGAGGAAGACCTCGTCCGGCTCTACCTCACCGACATCGGTCAGTACCCGCTGCTCACGAAGGACGACGAGGTCCGCCTGGCCCAGGCGATCGAGGCGGGCAACGCCGCCCGCCAGTCGCTCGACGGGCAGCCCCGCGACCTCACGGCGTCCAAGCGGCGCGAGCTCCGCCGCGTGCTGCGCGCGGGCGAGGACGCCGAGCGCACCTTCGTCCAGTCCAACCTGCGGCTCGTCGTCTCCATCGCGAAGAAGTACCAGGCCTCCGGGCTGCCCCTCCTCGACCTCATCCAGGAGGGGAACCTCGGCCTCATGCACGCCGTCGAGAAGTTCGACTGGCGCAAGGGCTTCAAGTTCTCCACCTACGCGACCTGGTGGATCCGCCAGGCCATCACCCGCGGCATCGCCAACACCGGCCGCACCATCCGGCTGCCCGTCCACGCCGGCGACACCCTGGCCCGCCTCCAGAAGGCGAGGGCCCGGCTGGAGCTGAAGCTCGGCCGCCCGGCCACGCTCACCGAGCTGTCGGCCGAGGTCGAGATGCCCGAGGACAAGGTCACCGAGGCGCTGCGCTTCGCCGCCGAGCCGCTGTCGCTCTCCGAGCCGCTGCGCGAGGACGGCGACGCCGAGCTCGGCGACGTGGTCGAGGACCGCTCGGCCGAGTCGCCCTTCGAGGTGGCGGCCACCGCGCTGCTGCCCGAGGAGATCGCCCGCCTGCTCGCCCCGCTGGACGAGCGCGAGCGGGAGATCCTGAAGCTCCGCTTCGGGCTGGACCGGGGCGAGCCCCGCACGCTCGAGGAGGTCGGGGAGCACTTCAACCTGACCAGGGAGCGCATCCGCCAGATCGAGGCGAGAGCCATGTCGAAGCTGCGCCACCCGTCGAGCGACACGGGGGCGCGGGACCTGCTGGCCGTCTAGCGGCAGCGCCGGCGGGCGACGGGGCGGGCGGGCCCGGCAATGGACTGCGACCTCGTGCTCGAGGGCGGCGGGGTGAAGGGGATCGGCCTCGTCGGCGCGGTCGCCGTGCTGGCCGAGCGGGGCTACCGGTTCCGGCGCGTCGCCGGCAGCTCGGCCGGCGCCATCGTCGGCGCGCTCGTCGCCGCCGGCGTGCCGGCGGACCGGCTCGCCGAGCTCGTGCACGACGTCGACTACCGCCAGTTCCGCGACCCTGGCTGGCTCGACCGGGTGCCGCTCGTCGGGCCGGCGCTGTCGGTGCTGTTCGAGAACGGCGTGTTCGAGGGCGACGCCGTCCGCCGCTGGGTCGACGACCGGCTGCGAGAGGCGGGCGTGCGCACCTTCGGCGACCTCCGCATCGACGACGACGACGGCACCGCGCTCCCCGAGGGGCGGCGCTACCGGCTGGTCGTCACGGCGTCGGACGTGTCGAGCGGCCGGCTCGTGCGGCTGCCCTGGGACTACCCGCGGTACGGCCTCGACCCCGACGAGCAGCCCGTGGCCGACGCCGTCCGCGCGTCCGCGTCGATCCCGTTCTTCTACGAGCCGGTCGAGCTGCGGGGGCGGGGCGGCGCCCGGTCGACCCTCGTCGACGGCGGCCTGCTGTCGAACTTCCCGATCGACACCTTCGACCGCGACGACGGCCGCCCGCCCCGCTGGCCGACGTTCGGCGTGAAGCTCTCGGCCCGGCCCGAGGCCAACCAGGTGCCCCGGCCGGTGTCGGGGCCGTTCGGCCTGGCCACCGCCATGCTCCGCACGATGGTCAACGCGCGCGACCAGATGCACCTCGACGACCCGTGCGTGGTGGACCGTACGATCTTCGTCGACACCGGCACCGTCGATTCCGTCGACTTCGACCTGAGCGAGGCCGACCAGCGCCTGCTCTTCGGGAACGGCCGGTCCGCCGCCGAGGAGTTCCTGGCGGGCTGGGACTGGGACGGCCACCGGGCGAGGTGCAGGGGCGCGGCGTAGCGCGGCGTTCCGGTGGCGGGTGGCGGGGTGCTGGTGGCGGAGGTGGACGGGAATCGAACCCGCCGTCACAGGATCACTGCGACCACCCGCTTTGAAGGCGGGGGGCGCCACCAGGTCGCCGGACACCTCCGCCGCCGAACCTAGCGCCTCGACCGGGGGCGGCCGTCAGGGCCCGCTCGCCGCTCGCCGCACCGCACGGGCGCCGTCGTCCCCGGTACGGGCGCTCGCCGCTCGCCGCTCGCCGCTCGCCAATGGGCGCCGTCGTCAGCGGCGCCGCCGGGCCGCCCGCCACGCCGTCCCGACCGCCTGCCTACACTCCGCGCCCATGAAGAAGCTCCTCCTGCTCGCCGTCCTGGCCGGCCTCGCCGTGTTCGCCGCGAAGAAGGTCCGCGCCGCCTGATCGCCCGGGTCGGCGTCGTCCCGCCGCACCCACCACCAGACCACGAGCCCGGCCACGACCGCCGCCAGCCCTCCGCCGATGGCGGCCGTCGGCCCGGGCGGCGGCATCGCCACCCGGTCCCGCAGCCGCACCTTCCGCACGAAGAGCCGCACCTCCCACCCCTCCCGCCGCGCCATCCGGGCGAGCTCGCGGTCGGGGTTGACCGCCACCGGGTGCCCGACGCAGGCGAGCATCGGGATGTCGGTGGCCGAGTCCGAGTACGCCCACGAGGCCGAAAGGTCGATGCCCTCGCTCGCCGCCAGCGCCTCCATCGCCTCCGCCTTGTACGGCCCGAACGCGTAGAACTCGAGCTCCCCGGAGTAGCGACCGTCGCCGTCGAGCCGGGCGCGGGTGGCGATGATGTCGTCGACGCCGAGGTAGCGCGCGAGCGGGGCGACGATCTCCTCGGGCGACGCCGACACGAGGTACACCCGCCGCCCCGCCTCCCGGTGCTCGCGGATGAGCTGGAGGGCCTCGTCATAGACGATCGGCTCGACCACCTCGGCCAGCGCCTCGCGCACGATCCGGCTGACCGTCGCCTGCTCCCAGCCCTTGGTCAGCGCCAGCACCGACCGCCGCATCCGGGCCATCCGCGCCTCGTCCGCACCCAGGTACAGGTAGACGAGCTGGCCGTAGAGGGCGCGCAGCAGGAGCCACCGGGAGATCAGTCCCTCCCGGTAGAGCGGGCGCCCGAAGGCGACCATCGAGGCCCGGGCGATGACGGTCTTGTCGAGGTCGAAGAAGGCGGCCGTCACGCCGGCCGAGCCTAGGGGTGGCCCTGCCGCTCCCCGGACGAGGGTGTCGTAGGGGTGCGGTAGGGTGGCGCTCGCCCTTCCCCCAGAGGCCCCTAGTCGCGCGCCCGGGGAGGGTTCGTTGCTCATCTCCTGCTGGTCCGCCAAGGGCGGGTGCGGCACCACCGTCGTGTCGGTCGCCCTCGCCCTCCTGCTCGCCCGCTCCGCGTCCGCCGGAGCGCTCCTCGTCGACCTGGCCGGCGACGTCCCCGCCGCGCTCGGCGTCCCCGAACCGGACGGCGCCGGCGTCCTCGACTGGCTCGCCGCCGGCCCCGACACCCCGGCCGACGCCCTGTCCCGCCTGGAACGCGTCGCCGCCCCGGGCCTGGCCGTGCTCCCGAGAGGCTCCGGCCGCGCCGACCCGTGGTCCACGACGGGCGCGACGCCCGGGCGCCCGGCTGGTGGGGCCGTCGGCGCCGCCACCGAGCGGGCTGGGCCGGCGGGTGGGAGGTCCGCCCAGCCTGACCCGGCGGTCGCGCACCGGCCCGACGTGCCGGCGGGCGTCGTGGCTGCCGACCCGCCCGGCGACCACCCGGCCGGCCGGCCCGGCGGGCGCCGGGTCATCGCGCACCGACCCGACCTGCTGGCCGGCGTGCTGGCGGCGGATCCCCGCCCGGTCGTCGCCGACTGCGGCACGGTCGGCCCCGACGACCCTGGCGACCCCGGCCTCACGCTCGCCGCCTCGGCGTCGGTGTCGCTCCTCGTCCTGCGCCCGTGCTTCCTCGCCCTCCGCCGGGCCGCCGCCGCGCCGGTCCGACCATCGGGGGTCGTCGTCGTGGACGAGCCCGGGCGGTCGCTCGGGCGCCAGGACGTCGAGGACGTCCTCGGCGTTCCCGTCCGCGCCGAGGTCCGGTGGGACCCCGCCGTGGCGCGCGCCGTCGACGCCGGGCTGCTCGCCGCCCGCCTCCCGCGGGCGCTGGCCCGTTCGCTGCGAGGCGCGGCATGAGTGCCCTCGCCCCCCTCGACGGCCTGGCCGGCGTCGTCCACCAGCGGCTGCTGCGCGAGCGGCAGGCGGCGACGTCGCGCCCCGGCACGGGCGACGTGCCCACCGTCGCGGACGTGGCGTCGCTCGTGCGCGCCACCGCCCCGCTGCTCGGCGGGCCACAGGTCGACGCCGTGGTCGACGCCGTCCTCGCCCGCACCACCGGGCTCGGGCCGCTCCAGCCGCTGCTCGAGGACCCCACCGTGACCGAGGTGATGGTGAACGGGCCGGGCCCCGTCTGGGTGGAGCGGGCCGGGACGCTGGAGCGGACGGTCGTCGTCGTCGACCGGCCGACCGTCGAGCACCTCGTCGAGCGGGTCGTCGCCCCCCTCGGCCTGCGGGTCGACCGCCTGTCGCCCGTGGTCGACGCCCGCCTCGCCGACGGCTCCCGCGTCAACGCCGTGATCCCACCCCTCGCCATCGACGGTCCCTGCCTGACGATCCGACGGTTCGCGTCGGGCACCGTCCCGTTGGAGGACGCCGCCCCGGCCGGCGTCGCCGACCTGTTGCGGTGGGCCGTCGCCGCCCGCCTCAACGTCATCGTGAGCGGTGGCACCGGCGCCGGCAAGACCACCCTGCTCAACACGCTGGCCGGCGGGATCCCGCCCGGCGAGCGGGTGATCACCGTCGAGGACGCCGCCGAGCTTCGGCTGCCGGGCGACCACGTCGTCCGGCTCGAGGCCCGGCCCGCCAACGCCGAGGGGGTGGGGCGGGTGACGGTGCGCGACCTCGTTCGCAACGCCCTCCGCATGCGGCCCGACCGCATCATCGTCGGCGAGGTCCGTGGCGCCGAGGCGCTCGACATGGTGCAGGCGATGAACACGGGGCACGAGGGGTCGCTGTCGACGTGCCACGCCAACGGCCCGGCCGACGCGCTCCGGCGCCTGGAGACCATGTGCCTGATGGCCGACGTCGACCTCCCGCTGCCGGCCGTGCGCGACCAGCTGGCGGCGGCCGTCGACCTGGTCGTCCACGTCGCCCGCCATCCCGGGGGGCGCCGGGAGGTGGCGTCCGTGGCCGAGGTCGCGCCGCCGGGCGCCGGGCCCGGCGACCCGCTCACCGTCACGGTCCTGGCC
>DASWMK010000127.1 GCA_036399815.1 Acidimicrobiales bacterium | reverse complement strand
AGGTGCGCCGCCATGCCGGGGACTGACCCGGCCGGCCCGACGTGCCGGCGCGCGGCCGGCCCGCCCTCGACCGACCGACTGCGCCCCGAGGTGCGCCGCCATGCCTGCCACTGACCGTTCCACCATCCGCCGCCGGCCCGTCGCCGGGCGCGACGGGCTCGACGCCGAGCTGGCCGGGCTCGACGCGCTGGAGCTGGCCCCGGCGCCCGGGCCGGGGCGGCGCCGGCGGGCCTGGTCGGCGGCCTGGCCGAAGCTGGCCGCCGCCGCCCTCGGGCTGTTCCTCTGGCAGGTCGTCGTCTGGGCCGGGTGGAAGTCGAGCTACGTCCTCCCCGGCCCAGGCCCGGTGTTCCGGGCGCTCGGCGACCTCGCCGCGTCCGGCTCGCTGGCCGAGGCCGTGGCCAACACGATGCGCCGGGGCCTCACCGGGTTCGCGCTGTCGATCCTGATCGGCGTCGTCCTCGGCGTGGCCGTGGCCCAGGTGCGGGTGCTGCGGACGGCGTTCGGGTCGCTCATCACCGGCCTCCAGACCATGCCGTCGATCGCCTGGTTCCCCCTCGCCGTCCTGCTGTTCCAGCGGTCCGAGAAGGCCATCCTGTTCGTCGTGATCCTCGGCAGCGCGCCGTCGATCGCCAACGGCCTCGTCGCCGGCGTCGACACGATCCCGCCCCTCCTCCTGCGGGCCGGCCGCGTGCTCGGCGCCCGGGGCGCCGCCCGGCTGCGCTACGTCGTCATGCCGGCCGCCCTGCCGTCCTTCGTCGCCGGCCTGAAGCAGGGCTGGTCGTTCTCGTGGCGCAGCCTGCTCGCCGGCGAGCTGCTCGTGATCATCGCCAACAAGAAGTCGATTGGCAGCCAGATGGAGTTCGCCCGGCAGTTCTCGAACGCCGAGCAGCTGATCGGCCTGATGCTGGTGGTGCTGGTGATCGGCATCGTGATCGACGCCGTCGTGTTCGGCACCGTCGAGCGCCGCATCCGCCGCCGCTGGGGCCTGGTCGACCCGGCCGGCGACTGACCCGGCCGCCCGGTGCGGTGAGTACGTGCCGTACTCATGACACCGGTCACCCTCCTCCCTGACGATCGCCCTCGGCGCCGGCGCGGGCCGGCGTCAGGGAGGAGGAGCCCATGTCCCGGTTCACCCGACGCGCCTGTGTGGTGGCCGTCGTGCTGGGCCTGTTCGCGGGACCGTTCGCCGGCATCCGGCCGGCGGACGCCATGGAGCCGGTGGAGGACGGGTCGGCCGAGGCCGCCGTCTGGCCGGCGCCGTCGCCCAGCGCGGCCATGGCGCCCGACGGGTCCTACCCGCAGAGCGAGGCCGCCGTCCAGTCCCTCGTCGACCAGGTGGAGTACGCGCAGAGCACCGACCAGCTGCTCGCCATGGTCCCCGACGAGGTGTACCAGGAGTACCCGGAGCTGCCCGACCTGATCAGGGGGACCGAGCCGGCGACGACCAGCCAGTTCGCCGACGTCGTCGTCCACTCCGGGGAGGACATCCCGGCGTGCCCGGCCGCCGGCTCCCGGCTGCTGCCCGGCCTGCCCGGCCCGTACGGCTACTACCAGCCGAACCCGACCAACAACTGGTGCATGCCGAACAGCGAGGACAACGGCTGCAACGCCATCCCGGACCACCGCTGGTACTACGACTTCCGGGGCGCCTGCCGCCAGCACGACCTGGGCTACCGGTGGACCCCGGTCGGCAAGTTCGCCATCGACAACCGGTTCTTCACCGACATGGCCGCCGACTGCTCGCGGCGCAGCGTCGCCACCAAGGGCCTGTGCTACACGGCGGCCGGCATCGTGTGGTTCGGCGTGGTCGCCTTCGGCGGGTTCGCCTACGGCAACACCCAGTGGCCCGGCTACAACACGCCCGGCTCGCCACTCCCGCTCCCGGCCAACACCGGGTGCGAGCAGGCCTCGCACGCCCGCTTCGAGACCTTCGGCCTCGGCACCACCCTGCGCCAGGGGGCGCGGGTGTACCTCACCGGCGTGGTCCGCAAGTGGAGCCGGGTGCTGTTCCAGTTCCGCAACTCGGCCGGCACGCTCGTCGCCGACCACATGACCTACTTCGCCCGTGACAACTGCGTCGTCCACCACGAGCAGGAGGGGTTCAACACGCGGCTCCTGCCCCAGGGGACGATCACGGTGACGGCGACGTTCACGAAGTGGGAGACGAACGAGGTCGTCACCGTCGCCCTGCCCACGCTCCAGATCCTCCCGCCGGCCACGGGGAGCACCACGTGCGCGCAGTACAGCTACGGCGGCGTGGCCACCTTCGCCGGCAACACCCTCCAGCAGGGGGCGACCGTCTACCTGACCGGCGTGGTCAAGCGGTACACGCCGATCCTGTTCCAGTTCTACGACGGCAGCGGCAACTGGATCACCTCCCACCAGACCCAGCCGGCCCGCTCCAACTGCGTCGTCCACCACGAGCCGGAGTGGTTCAGCACCTGGCGGCTCCCGGTCGGCACGGTGCGGGTGTCGGCCACCTACGTCGAGTGGGAGACCGACCAGTGGGTGACCAAGGACGTCGCCTGGCTGAACATCACGGCGCCGCCCACGTCCGGCGGTGGCGACGGCGGCGGCGGCTACGAGGACCCGCCGCCCGACCCGTGCGGCTACCAGCAGCCCTACGAGCCGAACTACGACGGCAGCCAGATGGAGCAGCCGATCATGTGCTGAGCTTGTGCCTCCCTTAACCATCCCGGCCTCCAACCTGGGGTGGTGCGGGAACCACGGAGCGAAGCACCCTTCGTCGGGCGCGCGGCCACCCTCGCCGAGGTGGCCGCCGCCCTCGCCGCCGGCGCCGGCGCCCTCGTCACGGGGGCGCCGGGCGTCGGCAAGAGCCGGGTGGTGGCCGAGGCGGCCAGGGCGCCGGCGGGGTTCCGCCGGGTCCTGTCCGTCACGGCCACGCCGGCCGGCCGCTCGATCCCGTTCGGAGCGTTCGCGGCGGCCATCTCGCCCGGCACGCTCGCCGGCCGGGACGGGCTCGGCGCGCTGGCGTCGGCGCTGGCCGAGGTGGCGCCGGCCGGGCCGGGCCGGGTGCTGCTGTGCGTCGACGACGTGCACCACCTGGACCCCCGCTCGACGGCGCTCGTGGACCGGGCGGTGCGCAGCGGGCGGGCGACCGTCCTGCTGACGGCGAGGACGGGCGAGGTCGTCCCCGACGAGGTCCTCGCCCTCTGGAAGGACCAGCTGCTGCACCGGATGGAGCTCGGGCCGCTGGAGCGGACCGCCCACGACCGCCTGCTCGTCGGGCTGGTGGGCGGGCCGGTCGACGGGTCCAGCCGGGACGCCATGTGGCGGATCACCGACGGGAACCCGCTGTTCGCGAGGGAGCTGGTGGCCGACGCCGTCGCCCACGGCACGCTCGCCGCCCACCGGGGGGTGTGGCGCTGGAGCGGCGCCATCGGCGAGCGCTGGGGCCTCGTCGACCTGGTCGAGAGCCGCATCGCCGCCGCCGGCCGGGCCGTGCGCCCCGTGCTCGAGGTCGTGGCCTGGGGCGAGCCGGTGCCGCTGGCCATCGTCGAGCGCCTCGTCGAGTCCGACCCGCTGGAGTGGGCCGAGGGCGGGGGGCTCCTCCGGGTCGCCGACGACGGCGGCCGCCTCGCCTGCCGGCTGGCCCACCCGCTGTTCGGCGAGGTGGTCCGGGCGACCACGCCGCTGACCCGGGCCCGGCGCCTGGCCCGCCGGCTGGCCGCCGAGTTCGCCGTGCTCGGCACCGACCGCTGGGACGACCTGCTCAGGGCGGCCGTCCTCCAGCTCCAGGCCGGCGTGGCCGACCGGCCCGAGCTGTTCCTGCCCGCCGCCCGCCAGGCCATGGCCCGCTTCGCGTTCGCGCTGGCCGAGCGGCTGGCCCAGGCCGCGGTCGACGCCGGCGGCGGCGCGGCCGCCAACCAGGTGCTGGCCGAGGCGCTGACCAACCAGGGCCGGCACTCCGAGGCCGTCGTCGTCATCGACGCCGCCCACGGCGTGGCCGGCGGCCTGGCCGAGCGGGCCATCCAGCGGGCCACCAACCTCTACTGGGGCCTGGCCCGCACCGAGGACGCCGAGGCCGAGCTGGGCGAGGCGGCCGGGTCGGTGGAGGGCGCCGCCCGCCTGGAGCTGGTCGCCACCCAGGCCTGGATCGCGCTGTTCGACGGGCGCTGCCGGGAGGCGCTCGACGTCGCCGGCGCCGTCCTCACCGCGCCGGACGTGGGGGCGAGGGGGTTCGTGTGGGCGACGACCGCGGCCGTGCCCGCCGCCGCCCTCGTCGGCCGCACCGCCGACGCCGTGGCGGTGGCCGACGCGGGGCTGGCCCTCGCCCACCGGGCGAGGGACGACCACCCCTTCGGCGAGGAGCAGGTCGGGTGGGTGCGCTGCCTCGCCCTCGCGCTGGCCGGCCGGCTGCGGGAGGCGCGGGCGGCGGCCGACGAGGGCTACCGGGCCGCCACCCAGCGCTCGCCGGTGTTCGCCGCCGGGTGGGCCGGGTTCCGGGGGCTGGTCGCCCGGATGGAGGGCCACATGGGCGCGGCCCGGTCGAGCCTCCAGGAGGCGGTCGCCTTCCTCGACGCCGAGGACCCGTACCGGTTCCTCGCCATGTGCCTCGGCCAGCTGGCCGCCGTCCACGCCGTGACCGGCGCGCCGGCCGAGGCCGAGGCGCTGCTGGCCCAGGCCGACGCGGCCGCGGCCGGGTCGCCCGGCAACCGGCTGTTCGAGCCGTGGCTCGACGTCGACCGGGCCTGGGTGGACGCCGCCGCCGGCCGCCGCCGCGAGGCGCTGGCGGCGATGGGCCGGGTGGTGGCGGCGAGCGAGGCGAGGGGCGAGGCGACGATGGCCGCGGTCGCGGCGTACGACCTGGCCCGGCTGGGCGACGCCCCGGCCGCCGTCGCCGCCCTCGACCGGCTGGCGTCGGCGGTCGACTCGCCGCTCGTCGCCGCGCTGGCCGACGCCGCCGGGGCGCTCGCCACCGGCGACGCCGACGCGCTGGAGTCGGTGGCCGAGCGGGTCGGGCGATGCGGCGCGGACCTCCACGCCGCCGAGCTCCTCGCCGTCGCCGCCGGCCGCCACCGCCGGCGGGGGCTGCCCCTGCGGGCGGCGTCGGCCAGGGAGCGGGCCATCGAGCACCTCTCCCGGTGCGGGCCCGTGACCACCCCGCTGCTGTCGACCGGCGACCTCGAGGAGGCGCTCACCGACCGCGAGCGGGAGGTGGCGACGATGGCGGCCAGGGGCCTCACCAGCACGGCGATCGCCGGCCGGCTCGTCGTCTCCCGCCGGACGGTCGACAACCACCTCGGGCGGGTCTACGCCAAGCTCGGCCTGCGGGGCCGGGGGGAGCTGCCCGGCCTGTTCCCGGCCGACTAGCGGGGCGGCGTGGTCGAGGACGGGTCGCCGGCGGCGAAGTCCGGCCAGGGGACGGGCTCGGCGCCGGACAGCTGGTCCACGAACTGGCCGATGAACCACCGCCGGTACGTCCGCACCTCGTCGGACGCGGCCAGGGCGAGCATCCCGCCGGCCCGGCACCACTCGTCGACGTCGTCGAGCACCTCGCCGAGGCGGCGGGCGGCGTCGGCGGCCGAGGCCGGCACCTCGTAGCGCAGGTCGACGGTCGCCCGCCCGTCGGCCAGGGCCTGCTCCAGCTGTGCGCCGGGCCCCGACGTGAACCGGGAGTAGCGCTCGACCTCCTCGCCGAGGGCGATCAGGCGGGCCGGCGCCGTGGACGGGTCCAGGGCGACGAGCTGGAACTCGCGCGTCACGTCGTCGCTGTGCTCGGTGGCCCGGCGGTGCAGGTCGAGGGGGAGGCCGACGAGGTCGACGGGGAGGAGCTCCTCGTCGTCGAGCCGCTCGCTCATCGGTGGGCGGGCGCCGGCACGCGCGCCCTCGGCCGGTCCGACGCCGTCTCCGCCGGCGGGTCCTCCCACCCGCCGAGGGCGGCGAGCGCCTCGAGGTCGTCGAAGGCGACCATGGCGCCGGCGTCGACGTGGTCCCGCCCGCCGGACTCCAGCGCGAGCTCGAACCACACGACCTTGCCGCCGCCCGGCCGGATCTCCGTGCCCCAGGAGGCGGCCATGCGGTCGACGAGCAGCAGGCCCCGGCCGGTCGAGGACTCGACGCCGTAGCCCTTGGCGCGCGGCAGCCGGCTGCTGCCGTCGAGCACCTCGATGCGGATCACGTCGCCGCCCAGGCGGACGACGACCGTCGGCCCGGTCTTCGCGTGGAGCACGGCGTTGGTGACGAGCTCGGACACGAGCAGCTGCGCGGTGTCGGCCAGCGCCTCCTGGCCCCAGTCGCGCAAGGTCGCCTGCACGAAACGGCGCCCGGCGCCCACGCTCTCGGGCGCGGCCGTCAGCGGCAGTCGCACTTCGCCCCCACGCACCGCCTTCTACGCTAGCAACCGCGGTCGTCCGGACTGGACGGCTCGGAGTTGTCGGCGGCCCGCCGGCCGGGTAACCCTTCGCCGGTGCCCACCGACCTCCACGACGTCGAGGAGCTGCGTCGGCTGCTCGACGCCGGCGCCCAGCTGGTGGAGGTCCTGCCGGCGTCGGCCTACGAGCGCGAGCACCTGCCCGGCGCGGTGAACGTCCCCCTCACCGAGCTTCGGGAGGACCGGGTGGGCGACCTCGACCGGTCCCGGCCCGTCGTCGCCTACTGCTTCGACTACCAGTGAGACCTGAGCGCACGGGCCGCGTGGCGGCTCGAACGCCTGGGGCTCGACGAGGTCTACGACTTCGTGCCGGGGAAGGCCGCCTGGCTGGCCGCCGGCCTGCCGTCCGAGGGCCTGCTCGGTGACGCGTCGCGGGCCGGAGCCGTCGCCCACCGCGACGTGCCCACCTGCCGGCCGGACGAGACGGTCGGCGACCTCGCCGAGCGCATGGAGGGGTGGGAGGCCTGCGTGGTGACGAGCGAGGAGGGCGTGGTCCTCGGGCTCGTGCGGCGGGAGGCGCTCGGCGTCCCCGCGGGCACGCCCGTGGAGCGGGCGCTCCAGCCCGGGCCGCCGAGCGTGCGGCCGAGCATCCCGGTCGAGGAGCTCGCCGCGAGCATGCAGGAGGACCACGAGGAGCGGGTGCTGGTGACGACGTTCACCGGGCGCCTCGTCGGGCTCGTCCGCCTCGAGGACCTGCATGGGCAGCACTGAGCCGGGCGCGGTCACCATCGGCTACTGGTTGTCGAGCGAGGAGCACCCGCCCGGGGCCCTCGTCGACAACGCCGTGCGCGCCGAGGAGGCCGGCTTCGACGCGGCGATGATCTCCGACCACTTCCACCCCTGGGTCCCCCGCCAGGGCAACAGCCCGTTCGTGTGGGCGGTGCTCGGCGCCATCGCCCGGGTGACCACCACCCTCCGGGTCGGCACCGGCGTTTCCGCGCCCGTCCACCGCATCCACCCGGTCGTGCTGGCCCAGGCGGCGGCGACGGTCGAGGTGATGATGCCGGGCCGGTTCTTCCTCGGCCTCGGCACCGGCGAGCGGCTGAACGAGCAGTGGGCGGCGCAGCGCTGGCCGAGGGCGGGCGAGCGCCGGGAGATGCTGGAGGAGGCGGTCGACGTCATCCGCCGGCTGTTCGCCGGCAAGAACGTGATCCAGGAGGGCCCGCACTGGCGGGTCGAGCAGGCCCAGCTCTACACGAGGCCGGACCGGCCGCCGCCGATCATGATCGCCGTCAGCGGGTGGCGCAGCGCGGAGATGGCCGGCCGCCTGGGCGACGGGATGATCGGCGTCGCCGCCGAGCCGAAGCACGTCGAGGCGTTCGAGGCGGCCGGCGGCGGCGGCAAGCCCCGCATCGGGCAGGTGCACGTGTGCTGGGCGGAGGACGAGGCCGGCGCCAGGCGGACGGCCCGCGAGTGGTGGCCCCAGGGCGCGCTCCCCGCTCCGCTGCTGTCCGAGCTGTCCCAGCCCTCGCAGTTCGAGGCCGCGGCCCGGATGGTGACCGAGGACGACGTCGCCCGGTCCGTCGTGTGCGGGCCCGACCCCGAACGCCACGTGGACGCCGTCGCCCGCTTCGTCGCCGCCGGGTTCACCGAGGTGTACGTGCACCAGGTCGGCCCGGACCAGGAGGGCTTCCTCCGCTTCTACCGCGACGCCGTGCTGCCCCGCTTCCGTTGACCGACCCGCCCCTCGGCGACCACCGCCTCCTCGGCGACGGCCGGGCGACCGCGCTCGTCCTCCCCGACGGCGAGGTGGACTGGTGGTGCTCGCCGGCGCCCGACGACCCGCCGCTGCTGTGGTCCCTGCTCGACGGGCGGGGCGCGGCCGCCCGCTGGGAGGGAGCCGAGCCGGTGCGCCGCCCCGACGGCCCGCCGGCCGGGCCGACGGCGCGGACCGTCGTGCGGGTGGGCGGGGTCGAGGTCGAGTGCTGGGACGGGCTGGTCGACGGCGGCCTGGCCCGGCTGGTGAGGGCCACGGGCGGGCCGCTCGACGCCGTGCACGTGCTGGCGCTCGGCGGGTTCGACGCCGAGCCGGCGGTGTGGGACGGCGCGACCGCGGTCGTCGCCGGGCGGCGGCTCGCCGTGAGCGGCGGCGAGCCGTGCCCGGAGGGCGACGGCGCCGCAGGCGGCGTGCTGCCGCGGCGGGTGCGGGCGCCGGCCGGGCGGTGGGCCGCGCTCGTCGTCGGCCCCGAGGGCGCGGCCGCCCCGTCGGCCGACGACCTCGCCGCGCGGTTCCGGCGGGCCGAGGAGGCGGAGCGGGCCCGGCTGGCCGCCGCCCGCCTGCCCAGGGGCCACCCCGAGCGGGCCGCCCACGCCCTCGCCGTGCTCCAGGCCTGCACCTACGCGCCGACGGGCGCCGTGCTCGCCGCGCCGACCACGTCGCTGCCCGAGGCGCCGGGGCACGACCGCCAGTTCGACTACCGGTACACGTGGCTGCGGGACGCGTCGCTGGCCGCGTCGGTCGCCGCCCTGCTCGGCGACCTGGCCACCTCCGACCGCTACCTCGCCTTCCTCGCCGGCGCCGGCGCCGAGCGCCTGCTCACCGCGCCCCTCCACACCGTGCGGGGCGAGCGCGTCCCCGCCGAGCGGGAGGTGTCCGGCGTGGCGGGGTGGAAGGGGTCCCGGCCGGTGCGGGTGGGCAACGCCGCCGCCGACCAGGTGCAGTACGACGTGCTCGGCAGCGTCGTCGAGGCCGTGTCCGTGCACGTGCAGCAGGGCGGTCGGCTGACCGGCGAGCTGTGGGACCTCGTCCGCACGTTCGCCGACCGGGCCGCCGAGCCGAGGGACGCGGAGAGCAGCGGCATCTGGGAGCTGCGCCGGCCCCGCGACCTCGTGTCGGCCGACATCGGCCGCTGGCTGGCCCTCGACCGGGCCGTGTGGATCGCCCGCGGGTGGCGGCCCCTGGCCCGCCGCCGGCACTGGGTGGCCGCCCGCCGGGAGGCGAGGGAGCGGGTGCTCGGCGCCCTCCGGCCCGACGGCGGGCTGCCGCAGTCCTACGACGGCGAGGGGTGCGACGGGTCGGCGCTGCTCGCCGTCGTCCTCCGCCTCCTCGACCGGCGCGACCCGCGCGCCTCCCGCCTCGTGGACGCCACCCTCGCCCAGCTGCAGGAGGGCGACGGCCCGCACGTCCGCCGCTACCCGGCGGGCACCGAGGACGGGTTCGGCGGCGTCGAGGGCGCGTTCGTGCCCGTGTCGTGGTGGGCCGTGTCGGCGCTGGCCGCCGTCGGGCGGGTGGACGAGGCGGCCGAGCGGGCCGACCGGCTGTGCGCGGCGCTGCCCGAGCTCATGCCCGAGGAGGTCGACCCCGCGACCGGCGAGGCGCTCGGCAACACGCCGCTCGTCTGGTCGCACATGGAGGTGGCGCGGGCCATGTACCTGCTCGACGTCGCCCGCCTGCGCCGGCGGTGGACGGTCGCCGGCCTGGCCGCCTGGCGGGTCGGCGCGCACGTCGCCATGCGCCGCCGTCGGCGCCGGCCGCCGGTCCCCCCGGTCCGCTGACGACGGCGGCCGGCCGCCGGGCCGGCCGGGCGGACCGCAGCGATGCCGGCTCGTCGCGCCGCCAGTCCCCACGGTCCGCTGGCGCCGGCGCCGGCCGTCGGGCCGGCGCGCTCGCCGCCCCCGCCGGTCCGGCGGTGCCCGGCACGGTTCCGTCCGGCGCCGTGCGGTAGGACCGGGCGATGCCGCCGACCCCGGACCTCGCCCTCGTCGACCGCTGGTGGCGGGCGGCCAACTACCTCGCCGTCGGGCAGATCTACCTGCTCGACAACCCGCTGCTCCGCGAGCCGCTGCTGGCCGAGCACGTCAAGCCCCGGCTCCTCGGCCACTGGGGCACCACCCCGGGCCTCAACCTGCTGTGGGCCCACCTCAACCGGGCCATCGTCGCCAGGGACCTCGAGGTGCTGTTCGTGTGCGGCCCGGGGCACGGCGGGCCGGCCATGGTCGCTAGCACCTGGCTGGAGGGCAGCTACAGCGAGATCTACCCGGCCGTCTCCCGGGACGCCGAGGGCATGGCCCGCCTGTTCCGGCAGTTCTCGTACCCGGGCGGCGTCCCGAGCCACGCCGCGCCCGAGACCCCCGGGTCGATCCACGAGGGCGGCGAGCTCGGCTACTCGCTGTCGCACGCTTACGGGGCGGCGCTCGACAACCCCGGCCTGATCGTCGCCTGCGTGGTCGGCGACGGCGAGGCCGAGACCGGCCCGCTCGCCACCAGCTGGCACTCGACGTCGTTCCTCGACCCGGCCGGCGACGGCGCCGTCCTGCCGATCCTGCACCTGAACGGCTGGAAGATCGCCAACCCCACCGTGCTCGCCCGCATCCCCGAGGACGACCTCCGCAAGCTGTTCGAGGGGTGGGGCCACCGGCCGCTGTTCGTCACCGCCGACGACCCGCCCGAGGTCCACGAGCCGCTGGCCGCGGCGGTCGACGCGGCCGTCGACGACATCCGGTCCATCCAGGACGAGGCCCGCTCGGGCGGCGGCGCCCGGGGCCGGCGGCGGCCCTGGCCGGCCATCGTCCTGCGGACGCCGAAGGGGTGGACCGGCCCGCACGAGGTCGACGGGGTGCTGGTCGAGGGGACGTGGCGGTCCCACCAGGTGCCGGTGGGCGGGGCGAGGACGGACGCCGGCCACCGCCGCGTCCTCGAGGACTGGCTGCGCAGCTACCGCCCCGACGAGCTGTTCGACGAGGACGGCCGCCCGGCCGCCGACCTCGACGGGCTGGTGCCGGCCGGCGACCGGCGCATGGGCGCCACCGCGCACGCGAACGGCGGCCGCCGGCTGCGGCCCCTCGACCTGCCCCCGCTGCACGAGCACGCCGTGCCCGTCGACCAGCCCGGCAAGGGGCAGTCGGAGCCGACGAGGGTCGCCGGGCGTTGGCTCCGCGACGCTTTCGTGCTGAACGCAGCCCACCGGAACGTGCGTGTGTTCGGCCCGGACGAGACCGAGTCGAACCGGCTGGGCGCCGTCTACGACGTCACCGCCAAGGCCTGGCAGGAGGAGGTCCTCCCGGTCGACGAGCACCTGGCCACCGACGGCCGGGTCATGGAGATCCTCTCCGAGCACACGTGCCAGGGCTGGCTGGAGGGCTACCTGCTCACCGGCCGGCACGGCCTGTTCTCGTGCTACGAGGCGTTCACCCACATCGTCGACTCGATGTTCAACCAGCACGCCAAGTGGCTGAAGGTGTCGGCCGGGCTGGAGTGGCGGCGGTCGATCGCCTCGCTCAACTACCTGCTCACCTCCCACGTCTGGCGCCAGGACCACAACGGCTTCTCCCACCAGGACCCGGGCTTCATCGACCACGTCGTCAACAAGCGGGCCGAGGTCGTGCGCGTCTACCTCCCGCCCGACGCCAACACGCTGCTGTCGACCCTGCGCCACTGCCTGGCCAGCCGGGACCACGTCAACGTCGTCGTGGCCGGGAAGCAGCCCACCCCCGACTGGCTGCCGATGGACCAGGCCGACCTGCACTGCGCTCGGGGCATCGGCATCTGGGACTGGGCCGGCAACGAGGACGGCGGGGAGCCCGACGTCGTGATGGCGTGCGCCGGCGACGTGCCGACGCTCGAGACGCTGGCGGCCGTCGCCATCCTCCGCGAGCGCCTGCCCGACGTGCGGGTGCGGGTGGTCAACGTCGTCGACCTGATGCGCCTCCAGCCCGAGGCCGAGCACCCCCACGGGCTGCCCGACCGCGAGTTCGACGCGCTGTTCACCCCCGACCAGCCGGTGATCTTCGCCTACCACGGCTACCCGTGGCTGATCCACCGGCTCACCTACCGGCGGACCAACCACGGCAACCTCCACGTGCGCGGCTACAAGGAGGAGGGCACCACCACCACGCCGTTCGACATGGTCATGCTCAACGACCTCGACCGCTTCCACCTGGTCATGGACGTGATCGACCGGGTGCCGGGCCTCGGGACGCGGGCGGCGAGCGTGCGCCAGGAGATGGTCGACCGGCGGCTGACGGCCAGGGCCCACACCCGCGAGCACGGCGAGGACGTCCCCGAGGTGCGGGACTGGACGTGGCCGCTCTGAGCCGGGTCCTCGTCGTCAACGCCGGGTCGAGCAGCCTGAAGCTGGCGATGGTGGGCGAGGGCGATCAGGTGCTCGGCCGGGCCGAGGTCGAGCGGTGGGGCCGGGGCGATGTCGGGGCGGTGGCCGACGCCGTCCGGCGCTGGGGGCGGCCCGACGCCACCGGGCACCGGGTGGTCCACGGCGGGCCGTCGTTCACCGGGCCGGTGGTCGTCGAGGGCGACGTGCTGGCCCGGATCGAGGCGCTCGCCGACCTCGCCCCGCTCCACCAGCCGGCGGCCGTGGCCGGGCTGCGGGCCGTCGCCGACCTCCTGCCCGGCGTCCCCGCCGTCGCCTGCTTCGACACGGCCTTCCACGCCGGGCTGCCGGCGCCCGCGGCCACCTACGCCCTGCCGTCGGCGTGGCGGGAGCGCTGGGGGCTCCGCCGCTACGGGTTCCACGGCCTGTCCCACGCCTGGGCGGCCGGCCGGGCGGCGGCCATGCTCGGCCGGCCGCTGGAGGACCTGGCCCTCGTCACGTGCCACCTCGGGGCCGGGGCGTCGCTCTGCGCCGTGCTCGGCGGGCGCTCGGTGGACACGACGATGGGGTTCACCCCGCTCGAGGGCCTGGTGATGGCGACCCGGTCGGGGACCGTCGACCCCGGGCTGGTGCTGTGGCTGCTCGACGGCCGGCTCTCGCTGGACGAGGTGGCCGACGGCCTGGAGCACCGCTCCGGCCTGGCCGGCCTCGCCGGGTCGGGCGACGTGCGCGACGTGCTCGCCGGCGGCCACCGGGACGCCCTCGACGTCTACGTGCACCGCCTGGCCAGGGAGGCGGCCGGGATGGTCGCCGCCCTCGGCCGCCTCGACGCGCTCGTGTTCACCGGCGGGGTGGGCGAGCACTCGCCCGAGGTCCGGGCCGGCGCGGCGGCGCGCCTGGCCTTCCTCGGCGTCGCCGTCGACGAGGCCGCCAACGCCGCCTGCCGCCCGGACGCCGACGTCACCGCGCCCGGCGCCGAGGTGGGCGTCCTGGTCGTCGAGTCCAGGGAGGACCTGGAGATCGCCCGCCAGGTGCGGTCGGCGCTGGGCGCCTGACGGCGGGGCGCCACACCCGGTTGGCGGGGCCGGGCGCCGCGGTGGCATCGTCACGGCGCGGGGCGGCGGTCCGGTCGGGCCGGGCGTCCCGCCCGACCCGCCATGCTGCCGTTCACCACCGACACCCTCCGCCTCTCGCTCCACGTGCTGGCCGCCGCCGTCTGGGTCGGCGGGCAGCTCGCCGTCGCCGCCCTCGTGCCCGCCCTGCGCCGGGCCGGGGAGGGCGTGCCCGGCGTGGCCGCCCGGCGCTTCGCCGCCCTCGCCTGGCCGGCGTTCGCCGTGCTCGTGCTGACGGGCGTGTGGAACGTGGTCGACGTGCAGGTGGGCGACACCTCGACGGCGTACCAGGTGACCCTCTTCGTCAAGCTGCTCGTCGTGCTCGTCGCCGGCGTGGCCGCCGCGCTCCACTCGCGGGCCCGGTCGAGGGCGGCCGTGGCGGCGTGGGGCGGGGTGGGCGGCGTCGCCTCCGTCGCCGCCCTCGTCCTCGGCGTCCTCCTGCACGGGTGAGCGGCTACCCCCGCTCGACCGAGACCAGCTCCTCGCGCTCGCCGCTCGTCAGGTCGACCTCGAGCACGACCCCGATGCCCCTGGCGTAGTACTTGCGCTCGACGACGTCGGGCTCGAGCGGGGTGGTGTCCTCGGTGACGAGCAGGTCGTCCCAGGAGCCGAACGGGACGGTGGCCGACTCGCCGAGCGCCACCACCCTGGCCTCGTCCTCGGCGTGGCCCTCGTAGTGCTCCTGGCGGTAGGCGTCGCCGGGCTGCGGATCGGCCTCCATGAGGATCCCGGGCTCGGCGCCGTCCACGCCGGCCTCCCAGCTGCCCTCGGTCGACACGACCTCCCCGTCCTCGTACTCCTTCGTGTCCTCGCCGAGGTACCAGACGTTGCCGTCGGCGTCCTGGGCCAACCAGTCGAAGGTGTCCTCGATGACCTCGCCGTCGACCGTCACCGTGTCCCGCACGACCACGGCCGGCACGCCGGCGATCTCCCTCGTGTCCCCGGTGACGGTGACCACCGTCCGCTGGAGGCCGTCCTCCGTGCGGGCCTCGTACGTGGTCGTCGTGCGCGGCTCGAGCGGGAGCCAGGGGTTGTCGACCGGCCCGCCGTCGAAGCGGGCGGGATTGAACACGAGCGACGTCGACGTGGGCGTCGACGTGGACGTGGAAGACGGGGCCGGCGAGGCCGACGGGGCGTCGTCGCCCCCGCAGGCGGCGGCGAGGGCGAGGGCGACGGCGATCGTGGCGGGGAGCGTGCGCATGCCGCCGACGCTACGGACGGGCCGCTGAAGCGCCCCTGAAGGTCGCTAGCGTCGCCGGGATGACCGCCCTGGAGCCGGACGAGGACGTCGAGGCGGCCGTCGTCGCCCACCTCGAGCGGGCCGGCGTGCCCTACGAGGTGCTCCCGTGCGACCCGGACCTCGCCGACACCGCCGCCTTCTGCGAGGCCTACGGCGTGGCGCCGGAGGACTCGGCCAACACGATCCTCGTCGTCGGCCGGCGCACCGGCGAGCCCGACGTGCACGTCGCCTGCGTGGTGCTGGCCACCACCCGCCTCGACGTCAACCACACCGTGCGCCGGCGCCTCGGCGTGCGCAAGGCGTCCTTCGCCGGTCCGGAGGCGACCGTCGCCGTCACCGGCATGCGCATCGGCGGGGTGACCCCGTTCGGCCTGCCCCGCGGCATCCCGCTCTGGGTCGACGGGCTCGTGCTGAGCCGGCCGTCGGTGATCATCGGCGGCGGAAGCCGGCGGATGAAGGTGCGCACCCCGCCGTCGTCCCTGCTCGCCGTGGACGGCGCCGAGGCCGTCGATGGCCTGGCCGTCCCCGTCGCCCCCTAGATCGACGGCGCCTGCCCCGGCGGGGTGTGGTGCCACATCGTGAACCGCAGGACGGCGACGAACCCGAGGCGCTCGTAGACGGGCCGGCCGTCGTCGCTCGACAGCAGCACGGCCGGCAGCGACGGCCAGGCGGCCACCGACGCCGCCGTCAGCGCCGCCCCGTACCCCCGGCCCCTGGCGTCGGGCAGGGTGGCCACCCAGTTCACCTCGGCCACGGCGTGGGCCGCCCACGACCCGGCGCACGACACGGGCTCGCCGTCCACGTAGCCGACGAACAGCTGGGCCACCTCGTGCAGGTCGTCGCCGAGCACCGGCCCCTCGATGGGGATGCCGAAGCCGCCGGTGAGCACCCGCTCCATGTCCCGCACCTGGTCGGTGGTCGCCACCGGCACGACGTCGAGCCCGGGCGGCGGGGAGGGGAGGGGCGCGGGCGCCCGCACCATCATCGGCGGGTGGCCGACGAGGCCGAGGCCGTAGCGCTCGGGCGGCGGCAGCGGGTACGCGCTGACGAGCGCCCAGCGCCGCTCCTCGGGGAAGAACGAGCGGGCGTGGTCCACGACGGCGTCGAGGTCGACGGCCGGCGGCGGCCGCAGCAGCACGACCGTGTTGTCGAGGCCGATGGGCGAGCCGAGGTCGACGAACGCGGCGTCGTCGGTGCGCTCGGCGGGCCGGCCGGTGCGCTCGGCCCTGGCGTCGCCCCGGTCGGCCATGGCGTGGAGGAACCGGCGGACGAGCGAGTCGCCGACCGGCACCTCGGGCTCCCACCCCGTGACCAGCACGGCCG
>DASWMK010000126.1 GCA_036399815.1 Acidimicrobiales bacterium | reverse complement strand
TCGACGGCCCGCTGCGCCGCCCAGCCCGCCAGCGCGTGCCAGTCGGCCGCCACGTCGTCCCGGCCGGGAGGCGGCGCCCCCAGGGCGGCGACCCGGTCGCGGGCCTCGTCGAACGTCCGCCGGTCGGCCGACTCCCGGCGGCGCAGGTCCTCGAGGGTGCGCCGGGCGGCGAGCACGGCCCGCCTCGCCTGGCGGTCCCTCGTGGACGCCGCGTCCCATGCGGCGGAAGCGGCGGCGACCGTGGCCAGGGTCGCCCGGAGGGCGGACGGGTCGGGGTGGTCGGCGAGGAGCGCCCCGAGTGCGGCCAGCTGGTCGGCGATCGACCCGAGCTTGGTCTCGACCTCGACTCGGTCGCGTTGGGCCGCGGCGAGCGCCCGCCTGGCCCGGTCCACCTCGGCCGCCGCCTGCCTGGCCGCCGCCTCCGCCGCCCGCACCTCCCCCACGCCGACCGCCGGGCCGGTGGGCGGTTCGTGGACGGCCTGCCGGCAGACCGGGCACGGCTCGCCGGCCACGAGGACGGCGGCGAGGTCGGCGGCCCGGTGCTCCCATCGCGCGTGGTCGACGGCGGCCTGGGCGGCTGCCGCGCGCTCCTCGGCCCGGGCCAGCGTCGCCGCCGCGGCGGTCTCGCCGTCGACCCGCTCGGCGAGGACGGCGCGCCCCTTCTCCTGCTGGGCCAGGTGGCGGCTGCGCTCGTCGTGCGCCCGCAGGGCCGCCTCGAGCTGGTCCCGGCGCGGGAGGGCGGCCAGGGCCGCCTCGGCCGCGTCGGCGGCAGCCGTCGCCGCCGCCTCCTCGCGCTCGGCCTCGTCGAGGGCCTCGGCGGCGGCCGCCACCGCCGCGGCCCGGTCGGCCACACCCTCGGGCACGGCCACCGCGGCGAGCAGGCGGGCCCTGGTCGCCGACGCCGCCGCCTCCGCTCGGGCGTCGCGCTCGGCGGCCGCCAGCTCGTCCAGCGCCGGCGCCTCCCGCACCACCTCCTCCGCGAGCGCGACGAGGAGGTCGTGGCGCGCCGCGGCCTCCCCACGGGCCTCCGGGGTGGCGAACGCCAGCCGGCCGAGCAGGACGCCGGCGAGGTCGGCCTGCTGGCGGGCGGTCCGCTCCCGCTCCCGCGCCAGCTGGCCCATCCGCTCGTAGAGGCCGAGGTCGAGCAGGGAGACGAGCAGGTCCTGGCGCTTGCGCGGCTCCTCGTGGAGGAGGCGGGCGAACTCGCCCTGCGGCAGCACCACGCACGTCGTGAAGTGGTCGAAGCCGAGGCCGAGGAGCGCCTCGACGGCCTGCCCCAGCTCCCGCTCGTTCCCGGCGAGCACCTGCCCGCCCGGTCCCTCCAGCCGCGCCTCTTTGGTGGTGGCGCCCGTCTTCGTCCGCCGCACGACCCGGACCGCCGTGTAGCGCTCGTCGCCGACGAGGAAGTCCAGCCGCACCTTCGTCTCGCTGCGACCGAGCGACACGACCGGCGCCACCGCCCGCCGGTCGAGCCGGGGGACCGAGCCGTACAGGGCGAAGACCATGGCGTCGACCAGGCTGGACTTGCCGGAACCGGTCGGCCCGGTGAGGGCGAACAGCTCGGCGCCCTCGAAGTCGACGACCGTGCGGTCCCGGAAGGCGGTGAACCCCTCGAGCTCGAGGCGCAGCGGCCGCATCAGTCCTCGGCCTCCTCGAGCAGCTCGGCGAACAGTCCGAGCAGGGCCGGGTCGGTCTCGCCCCGCTCGTCGAGGTACGCCCGGAACAGGTCGGTGGGCGTGCGACCGACCCGGGACGGCCGTCCCACCGCACCGTCGCCCGCCTCGTCCGGCCGCTCGACGACGACGTCCACGCAGCCGGGGAACAGGTCCCGCACCTCGTCGGCCAGGCCGAGGCGGGGCGCCTCCCGCACCACCACGCGGAGGTGGTCGTCGCCCGTCGTGCCGGCCACCGCCCGCAGCTCGGCGACCGTCCCGCGCAGGGTCCTCAGGCGGCGACCCGACCGCAACCGCACGTCGCGCACCTTCGGGCGGCGGCCGGGCGCGACCTCGACGACCACGACCGCCTTCTCGTCGGCCTCCTCGCCGAAGTCGAGCTGGAGCGGCGACCCCGAGTAGTGGATCTCGCACGCGCCGGGGATCGCCTGACGCCGGTGGAGGTGACCGAGGGCGACGTAGGACGCGGTGGCCGGGAAGGCGAGCGCCCCCACCTCGTACTCGAACACGGTGTGCGCCGCCCGCTCGCCGCCGCCGAGCTTCCCGCCGCCGGCCGTGAGATGGGCGGCGACGAGGTTGACGGTCGACGGCCCGAACCCGGCGGTCAGCGCGCCGACCAGCTGCCGGACCCGCTCGTCGTAGCGCTGGCCGTGCTGGAAGGCGTCCGCGCCCATCAGGTCGGACGCCTTGACCACCCACCGCTGGGAGAGGAACGGCAGCACGGCCACCAGCGCCCGCTCGGTCCCGTCCCGCGACGTCACCTCGACCACGCCGCCGTCCTCGGGGCGGCGGAACGTGGGCCGGCACACCACGCGGCCCAGCTCGAGGAGCGGCGTGACGGCCTTGAGCCGCTGCTGGCTGTCGTGGTTCCCGGCCACGACGAGCACCGTCGCCCCGGTGGCGGCGAGGTCGAGCAGCGCCCGGTAGACGACGTCCTCGCTCTCTGCGGTCGGCGCCGCCGTGTCGAACAGGTCGCCGACGACGAGCACGAGGTCCACGGCTTCGTCGGCGGCGACGCCGGCGATCTCCTCCAGCACGGCGCGGTGCTCGTCGACCCGGCTCCTCCCCCGGATCGTCCGCCCGACGTGCCAGTCCGACGTGTGGAGGACCTTCACGACGGCAGCCCGTCGAACGGGTCGGCCCCGGCCACTGACGTCGACCTCGGGTTGGCGCCGGCCTCCCCCGCTCGGGTCGCCCACGCGGGGAACGGGAACTGGACCACGAGCGGCACCGGCAGCTCGGGCTGGGCGATGAGCATGGTGCCCGGCTTGACGATCGTCGCCCGCTGGCGCTGGACGGGGGGCAGGAACCCGTACTCGCCCCTCGCCGCCTCGGCCGCGTCGAGCCGGCCGACCACGCGGATGGCCGAGTTCGCGACGACGCGCCGCTCGACCTCGCTCGCCGTCTGCTGCGCGCCGATGAGCACGATGCCGAGCGAGCGGCCGCGCTCGGCGACGTCGAGGAGGATCTCCTTGATGGGGCTCGACCCCTCCCGCGGGGCGTACTTGTTCAGCTCGTCGAGCACGACGAACTGGAGCGGCCAGGCCGTGCCCGCCTCCTCCTTCGCCCGGAACGCCTTGCGGAGCACGACGCCGACGACGAACCGCTTGGCCCGGTCGGACAGGTTGTGCAGGTCGACGACCGTGACCTGGCTGGAGAAGCGGACCTGGTGCCCCGCCGGGTGGGGCACGTCCGCCCTGACCAGGTGGGCCACATGGGGGACGGCGGCGTAGAGCCGGCGGAGGAAGGCGTTCACCGTCCCCGGGCCGATCGCCCGCCCCGCCCAGCGGGGCCCGTCGAGGTCGTCCTCGACCTTCGCCGCGATCACGTCGACGAGGTCCCTGAACGTCTTCACCGGCTCACCGTCGACGGCGACGGCGCCCTCGTCGCCGGCCGGCTGGGCCTCGGCCAGGCGGGCGGTGACGTTGTGGACGACCATCGTGTACTGCTGGCGGTCGTCCTCCGCGTCGGCGAACAGGAACGGCAGCAGCTCCTGGCGGCAGAACTCCTCCAGGGTCCAGAAGAAGGAGGTGACCCCCTCCGTGCGGCTGGCGACGTCGGGCCGGGCGGTGGGGTCGTTGCGCCGCGGCGGGGCGAGCACGTCCACGTCCGGGAAGGCGCCGGGCTGGAGGCCGAGGGCGAGGTAGCGGGCGCCGTCGGCCTCGTCCAGGTCGCGGTTGGGGTGGTCGAGGAAGAGCAGGTCCTCGCCCTTGACGTTGAAGATCAGCGCCTTCGTGTTGGCCGCCTCGGCGCCGAGCACGCCCGAGGTGAACAGGCCGTAGAGCAGGAAGGTGGCATAGGTCGTCTTCGTGGCGACCCCGGAGACGCCGCTGATGTTGACGTGCGCGCCCCTCGTGCCGTCGAGGAAGTCCAGGTTGACGTAGACGGGCTGGTCGTCCCGGCTGAGGCCGGCCGGCAGCCGGCGGGTCATCCCGTCGAAGAACAGGGCCTGCTCGCGGTCGTCGCCCGTGGCCCGGCGCACGGCGTCGCCCGGCCGCGGCGGGACGTAGACCTCGGGCTCGAAGCGGGTGGTCTGCACGAGGGCCGCCTCGCTGACCTCGGCCGGCAGGACCCCCTCGTGGATGAGGAAGACGTCGCTGTCGAACCGGGCCCCCTCGTGGCGAGCCCTCACCTGGGCGACGACGCCGTAGAGGCGCACCGGCTCCTCCGCCCCCGGCAGGCGGCGCTCGAGCGCGACGACGTCGTCCAGCTGCAGGTACGCGTCCGGCGAGACCCCCACCCAGAACTCGAGCGGGGTGGCGTCCTCGGTGCCGAGCACCCGGCCGACGGCGGTCTCGTCCATCGGGAGCGACGGTACCAACGGGGTGTGACAGGACCGGGTGACCCGCCCTCCCACCAGCTCGGGTCGTAAGTGTCACAGGGGGTCGGCAGGATGGTCGGCGTGAGGAGCCACGCCTATCGCGACGTCCTCGGCACCCGACACGTGCCCCGGCTGCTGGCCGCCGGCATCCTCGGGCGGGTCCCGGGCGGCATGGCGGGGCTCGCCCTCGTGCTGCTCGTGAGGGACGGCGGCGGCTCCTACGCGGCGGCCGGGCTGGTCACGGGCACCCTCGCCATCGCCACCGGCCTCGCCGCCCCGGCACTCGGCCGGCTGGTGGACCGGGTCGGGCAGACGCGGGTGCTCCTGCTCGCCGGTTCGGTCAACGCCGCCGCGTTCGTCACGCTCGCCGCCCTCGCCGACCGCCTCGGCACGGGCGGGATGGTCGCTCTGGCCGCCGTCGCCGGGGCGTCCACCCCACCGCTCGCCCCGTGCCTGCGGGCGCTGTGGTCGACGTTGATGGACGACGACGGGCGCCTCCAGGCCGCCTTCGCCCTCGAGTCGACGGTCCAGGAGCTGATCTGGATCGTCGGGCCGCTCCTCGCGGTCGGCATCGCCTCGGCGGCGTCGCCGGCGCTCGCCGTCGGCGCGGTCGCCGTGCTGGTGGCCATGGGCGTGCTCTCCTTCGCCGGCTCGCCCGCGTCACGGTCCTGGCGGCCGGCGCCCCGCCCGGCCGGGACCTCCGGCGGCTGGGTCGGGCCCCTCGCCAGCCCCGGCCTCCGCGTCATCCTCGGCTCGCTGGCGCTGGTCGCCGTCGCCTTCGGCACCGCCGAGGTCGCCATGCCGGCGTTCGCCGAGGGCCTCGGGCACCGCGCCGGCGCCGGGGCGCTGCTGGCGGTGTGGGCCGTGGGCAGCATGGTCGGCGGCCTCGCCTACGGCGCCCGCTCGTGGGGGAACGACCCGGCCCGGCGCTACACCGTGCTCGTCACCGCCCTGGCCGTCGGGATCGCGCCCCTCTCGGTCGCCGGGGGGTGGGTGCCGATGGGGGCGCTGCTGCTCGTCTCCGGGGTGACGATCGCGCCGACCGTCGCCTGCGGGTACCTGCTCATCGACCGGTCGGCGCCGCCCGGCACGCTGACCGAGGCGTTCACGTGGGCGTCCACCGGGTTCATGTCGGGCGCCGCCCTCGGGAACGCGCTCGGTGGCCTGGTGATCGACGCCGGCGGGGCGAGGGGCGGGTTCCTCGTCGCCTGCGTGGCGGCCACCGCCGGCGCCGCGCTCGCCCGGGTCAACCGGGGCCGCCTCGGCGCGAGGCCGGTCGCCCTGCCCCAGGCGGCCGTCGCCGCGTCGTCCGCCTAGGGTCGCCGCCGTGACCGACGCGCTCACCACGACGACCGAGGGGCCCGTCGCCGTCCTCACCATCGACGACGGCCGGGCCAACGCGCTCACCCCGGAGCTCATCGCCGCCCTCCAGTCGGCCTTCGACCGGGCGGAGGCCGAGTCGGGCGCGGTGGTGCTGGTCGGGCGCCCGGGGCGCTTCTGCGCGGGGTTCGACCTCTCGGTGATGCGCCAGGGCGGCGACGCCACCCGGTCGCTCGTCGGCGACGGCGCCGAGCTGCTCCTGCGGATGTGGACCTCGCCGCTGCCGGTGGTCGCCGCGTGCACGGGGTCGGCGGTCGCCGCCGGGGCCCTGCTCCTCCTCGCCTCGGACGTCCGCATCGGGGCCGACGTGGAGGCCCGCATCGGCCTCAACGAGGTGGCCATCGGGCTCGGCCTCCCGGTGTTCGCCATCGAGCTGGCGAGGGCCCGCCTCGACCCGCGGCGCCTCACCGGGGCGACCCTCCTCGCGCGGCTGATGGGGGTGGGCGAGGCGGTGGACGCCGGCTACCTGGACCGCGCCGTTGCCGCCGACGACCTCGTGGGCGAGGCGATCGCGGAGGCGAGCCGCCTGGCCGAGCTGCCCCGGGGCGCCTTCGCCCTGAGCAAGGAGCGCGTCCGGGCCGCCACGGTCGCGCACATCCGGGCGTCGCTCGACGAGGACCTCGCCGTCATCGGCCCGCCGACGGGGTGATGCCTATGACGGCGGGGTGAACGTCTCGGCGATGGTGGTGAACGTCTCGTTCGCCTCGCCCCACCGGCTGTCGGCGGCGACGGAGAACAGCGCGAACCCGTAGTCGCCGGTCACCACGCCGAGGTCGGTGGCGTGGAGCCGGGTGCCGTCGTCGACCCAGGTGAACTCCCAGACGGCGGCATCGAAGCCCCGGTACTCGACCTGCTCCAGGCGGATCTCCTGGTAGCCCTCGTGCGTCCTGGCGAAGTTCGGGGCCTGCTCCTGCCAGGCGCCGAGCGCCGACGGGCCCGGGTCGCCGGTCCACTCGACGAGCACGCTGTCGCCGTTCGACGGGTCGCGGAAGCGGACGCGGTTGGCGCCGGCCTCCACCTGCTGCCAATCCGGCGGGTGCGGGAGCACGAAGCCGGTGGTCGGCTCGGTGTAGGTCGTCCACCCGTCGGGGACACCGGACGGCGGCGGCGCCGCGGTCGTCACGGTCGTCGGCGCGGCCGTCGTCGCGGTCGTGGTCGGCGCCGCGGTCGTGGTCGGCGCGGCCGTCGTCTCGGTGGTGGTCGGCGGGGCCGTCGTGCTGCTGCCCGCCCGCGCGGTCGTCTCCGTGGTGCTCGACGACGGCCCGCCCGCGGTTACGTCGTCGCCGCCGTCGTCGTCACGGAGCGCGGCGACGGCCGCGAACCCGACGGCGAGGAGCGCGACGACGGCGAGGAGCGCGATCGCCCACCCCCACCCGCCGGTGCCGCGGCGGCGCGGCGGGGCGACGGCCCGACGGACCGGGCGGCGCTGGACGGGCGGCGGCGCGGCCTCGGCCACCGGCTCACCGCTCATGGGCAGGAGGGGCGCGGCGACCGTCGCCGCCGGGGCGACATGGGTCGTCGCGGCGGCCCCGTCCCCG
>DASWMK010000125.1 GCA_036399815.1 Acidimicrobiales bacterium | reverse complement strand
GGCTCGGGCA
Organism: Acidimicrobiales bacterium; assembly: GCA_036399815.1. Classification (NCBI taxonomy): domain Bacteria; kingdom Bacillati; phylum Actinomycetota; class Acidimicrobiia; order Acidimicrobiales; species Acidimicrobiales bacterium. Next base: position 15,745 of record DASWMK010000125.1, on the reverse strand, counting down.
AGACCATCGCCTTCGGCCTCGCCGTCGCCGCCCGCCTGGCCCCCCGCACGACCCCCGGCCACCCGCAGGCGCTCGTGCTCGTCCCCACCCGGGAGCTCGCCGCCCAGGTCCACCGGGAGCTGTCGCTGCTGGTCGACCGGCGCGCCCGCGTCGTCGCCGTGTACGGCGGCGCCGGCTACCCGCCCCAGCGCCGGGCGCTGGCCGCCGGCGCGGCCGTCGTCGTCGCCACCCCCGGCCGGCTGGAGGACCTCGTCGCCCGGGGCGACGCCCACCTCGACCGGGTCGCCACCGTCGTCGTCGACGAGGCCGACCGCATGGCCGACATGGGCTTCCTGCCCGCCGTCCGCCGCCTGCTCGACCGCACTCCCGGCGACCGCCAGACCCTGCTGTTCTCCGCCACCCTCGACGGCGACGTCGACGCCCTCGTCCGCCGCTACCAGCGCGACCCGGTCCGCCATGAGGTGGCCGCCGACCCGGCCGACGGCGGCGACGTCGTCCACCACTTCGAGGAGCTCGGCCGCGACGAGCGGGTCGCCCGCACGGCCGCCATCGCCGCCGAGCACGGCCGCACGATCGTGTTCTGCCGCACCCGCCGGGGCGCCGACCGGGTGGCCAGGAGCCTGACCGCCGCCGGCGCCGGCGCGGCCGCCATCCACGGCAGCCGCACCCAGGCCCAGCGGGAGCGGGCGCTGGCCTCGTTCGCCGACGGCCGCGTCGACGTGCTCGTCGCCACCGACGTGGCCGCCCGAGGCATCCACGTCGACGACGTGGCCTGCGTGGTCCACTACGACCTGCCGGCCGACCCCAAGGACTACCTCCACCGGTCCGGGCGGACCGGCCGGGCCGGCGCCACCGGCGTGGTCGTCGCCCTCGCCACGCCCGACCAACGGACCGAGGCCCGCGCCCTGCGCCGGGCGCTCGGCCCGACCGACACCGATCGACACCTGAGCACCCAGAGGAAAGGAAGGGCGAACATGCCCGTCGGCACCGTGAAGTTCTTCAACGCAGAGAAGGGCTACGGCTTCATCTCCCAGGAGGGCGGCGAGGACGTCTTCGTCCACTTCTCCAACATCCAGGGCACCGGCTACCGCAACCTCGAGGCGGGGCAGCGTGTCGAGTTCACGATCGGCCAGGGCCGCAAGGGGGCCGAGGCGCTCGACGTGCGGGCCGTCTAGTCGTGGCCCGGCAGCGGACCACGCTCGGCAAGCTCCAGCGGGACCGGGACAAGCAGGCGAGGGCGAAGGCCAAGCAGGAGAAGCGGTTGGCGGCCGCGGCCGACCGCGACGACGCCGGGGGCGGCCCGGCGCCGGCGGCCGACCAGGCCGCCGTCCTCGACGCCCTCACGCGCCTCCACGCGGAGTTCGAGGACGGGGGCATGTCCCTCGACGACTTCGAGGCCCGACGCGACGAGCTGACCCGCCGCCTGCGGATCGACTGACCCGCAGGCGGCCGGGCGCTGGCCGCCCGCCGCGGCGGGTGCCAGACTCCGCGTCATGGCGGCGCTGGAACCCCTGTCGTCGGACCCCGTCCTCGTCGGCGGTGACAACCGCTCGGGGACGACCCTGACGAGCGTGGTGCTCGACTCCCACCCCGACCTCGTGGTCGGCCCCGAGCTCGACTTCACCGAGCCCGAGAACCTCGGCCCGTACGTGGTCGAGTCGGCCGACCTGCTCCTGGCCGGCGACCCGCGGGTGCAGGGGCAGGGGGTGGAGACGGCCGACCCCCACTGGTACTTCGGCGTCCAGTTCGTGAAGCAGTGCCACCGCTTCGGCGTGGAGTGGGCCGACGTCCGGCGCATCGTCGCCGAGGTCGTCGACGAGCTCGGCACCGACGTGGCCGACTTCGACGAGCGCTGCGTCGTGATCGACCGGATCGGCGAGCACCGGCGGCGGGCGACCGGCCGGCGGCGCTGGGGGATCAAGATCCAGCGCCAGGTCCACCGGGTCGACGACTTCGCCCGGCGCTGGCCCAGGGCCCAGTTCGTCCACACGATCAGGGACGGGCGGGACGTGGCCGCGTCGAACCTCACCGGCGGCCAGGAGTGGGCTTACAAGACGATCGAGGAGGCGGCCGCCGGCTGGCTCGGCGTCGTCGAGCGGCCCCACACGGTGGCCCCGCCCGGCCGCTACCTCGAGGTCCGCTACGAGGACCTGGTGGGCGACCCCCGGCCGACCCTCGAGCGGGTGGTGGCGTTCCTCGGGCTCGCCTGGGACGACGCCCTCCTGCGCCACTCCGAGCTGCCCCACACCCTGCACCAGAACCCGTGGGACCACCCGAGCGCAGAGGCGACGGCCGAGGCGCTGTCGAGCGCCAAGGTCGGCCGCCACCGCTCCGAGCTGACCCCCGACCAGATCGCCGAGTTCGAGCGGCTGGCCGGCCACGAGCTGCGCCGCATGGGCTACCTCGGCGCGGAGGCTCCGGCGGCGACCTCCTCCTGAAATCTCACGCTGCGTACGGGCGGCGTCCGGTTCCGTGCATAAGATGAGCGGCACTTCGGGGAAGGGGGGACCTCCCCGGGGCGGGAGACGCCAATGACCGACGCACGGTCCAGCGGAGGTCCGGTCGACGTGGTCGTCGTCGGCGCCGGGCACAACGGCCTCGTCTGCGCCGCCTACCTGGCCATGGCCGGGCGGTCGGTGACGGTGCTCGAGCGTCGGGACGTGATCGGCGGGGCGTGCGTCACCGAGGAGCTGATGCCGGGCTACAAGTGCTCGACGGCGAGCCTGGTGACGTCGCTGTTCCGCCAGGAGATCGTGCAGGAGCTGGACCTCCACGCCCACGGCGTCGAGTTCGTGCCCCGCAACCCGTCGGTCGTCGCCCTGTTCCCCGACCACCGGCACCTGATGCTCGGCTCCGACGAGGTCGAGTGCCAGCGGCAGATCGCCAAGTTCTCCGAGGCCGACGCGGCCGCCTATCCCGAGTACGGGGCGACCATGCGCCGGCTCGGGGACTTCATGGAGCCGATCCTGCTCAACCCGCTCCCCGGCCTCGACGGCGACGGGTCGGCCGCCGGCGCCGCCATCCGGGGCCTGTTCCGGCGGGCGGCCGAGCTGTCCGACCGGGACCTCGCCCACCTCGTGGAGCTGCTGGGCGGGAGCGCGGCCGGCTACCTCGGGCGGTGGTTCGAGTCCGACGCCATCAAGTGCCCGCTCGTGATCGACGGGATCACCGGCGTGGACGCCAGCCCGTCGATGCCGGGCAGCGCCTACCTGATGCTGTACCACATGACCGGCACCACCGAGGTGGGCCGGCCGGCGTGGGGGCAGGTGCGGGGCGGGATGGGCGGCATCACCAAGGCGCTGGCCAGCAAGGCGACCAGCCACGGCGCCACCATCCGCACCGAGGCGGCCGTCGCCCGCATCCTCGTCGGACCGCACGGCGCCGAGGGCGTCGTCCTCGACTCGGGCGAGGAGATCAGGGCGACGGCGGTCGTGTCGGCCTGCGACCCGCACACGACGTTCGTGAAGCTCATGGACGCGGGCGACCTGCCGCCCGCCTTCCGCCACCGCATGGAGAACCGGCGCTTCGACGGCGTCGCCATGAAGATGCACCTCGCCCTCGACCGGCTGCCCGAGCCGCTCGGCTTCGACGGCGACGGGGTCGGCCCGCAGCACCAGGGGACGATGCTGATCGCCCCGACCCTCGACTACCTCGAGGAGGCCTACGCCGACGCCAGGGCCGGCCGCCCGTCGCACCGGCCCCACATCGAGTGCACGGTGCCGAGCGTGCTCGACCCGACCGTCGCCCCCGAGGGCCGGCACCTGATGGGCATCTACCTCCAGTACACGCCGTACCACCTCGCCGAGGGCGAGTGGGACGACGTGAAGGAGGCCTACGGCGACCGCGTCCTCGAGTGCATGGAGGAGTACCTGCCGGGCATCACCGAGTCGGTGGTGGACCGGGTCGTGCTCTCCCCCGTCGACCTCGAGCGGCGCCTCGGGCTGACCGGCGGCGACCTGTACCACGGCGCCATGGCCCTCGACCAGCTGTTCCTGCTGCGGCAGGGGGAGGGAGCGACCAGCCACCACACACCGGTCCCCGGGCTGTACCTCTGCGGGTCGGGGGCCCATCCTGGAGGCGGGGTGTTCGGGGCGCCGGGTCGCATCGGGGCGACCGTCGTGCTCGGGGACCTGGACGGCGACCAGGGGTAGCCGTGGCCGCGGACGACGAGGTTCCGCCCGACTTCGGACTGATCGCCCCGCTGGCCATCCCGCCCGACTCGAAGGTCCCCGACCCCGAGACGGGCGCGTCGACCCCGGACGAGTACGACGTCTACTTCCGCATCGTCCGCGACGACCCGAGCCTGCTCGCCTGGTCGCGCACGTGCCTGCGCATCGACGAGGAGCTGCGGTCGGACCTCGACCGGTCCTCGCTGTCCGCCGCCGACCGGGCCCAGATCCTCGAGGCGCTCCTCGCCGTGCACCGGGTGACCCTGGAGCGGTGGGTGGCCGCCGCGGAGCGGGCGACGTGACCGCCGGCCCGCCGCCGGCGCCGGTCGCCGCCGCCGCCCTCCGCTGGAAGCTCGGGCACCACGCCTTCCACGTGCTGCTCGTCGCCATGAACACCCGGCTGGACGAGGCGATCGCCGCGCTGGAGGCCGGGGACTGGCGCACCGCCGTGCGGGCCATGGACGACCTCTCCCGCCTGTACGACGGGGCCACCGCCACCATGCGCTACGCCGCCGACTTCGGGCGGGAGGAGTACGAGGGCGTGGTGCGGCCGTCGATGATGCCGCCGTTCGCCAGCCCCGGCTTCTCCGGCGTGTTCAACCGGGACCACGAGCTGATGCTGGCCGGCGTGCTGCGGCTGCGGGCGTTCATGAAGGAGCGCAGGAGCCGCCTGCCCGACCAGGTGACGGTGGCCTGGGAGCGCCTGTGGGGCGCCCAGCGGGCCAACCGCCACAACCACATGTTCGTGTGCCGGTCCTTCGTGGACGAGGGCCGGTCGCTGCTGATGGAGTTCTTCCGAGCGAGGAGGGAGGCCGAGCGCGCATGATCACGGTGGTCGAGGTGTGGCACCTGAGGCCCGAGCTCGGGGGCGACGCGCTGGCGCTGATGCAGGAGATGGACGACCTGCTCGGCGGCAACGCGCACGAGCACCCCGGCTGGTGCGGCCACGCCCGCTTCTTCCAGAGCGCGGGCGACCCGTCGACGGTGATGATGCTGTACCCGTGGCGGTCGCGTGAGCTCCACGAGGACCTGCTCGCGTCCGAGGAGCAGCTGCTGGCCCCGTTCTACGAGCGCTGCTGCACCGCCCGCCGCGAGGTCCACTACTACGAGGAGCTCGCCGTCGAGGTCGAGCACGACCATGCCTGAGCCCGGCGCCGTCGCCCTGGTGACCGGCGGGTCGCGGGGCATCGGGCGGGCCATCGCCGAGCGGCTGGGCGCGGCGGGCTGGGACGTGGCCGTGAACTACCGGTCGAACGAGGCGGCCGCCGCCGAGGTGGTCGCCGCCGTCGAGGCCGGCGGGCGGCGGGCGGTCGCCGTCGGCGGCGACGTGGCCGACCCCGACGGCGCGGCGCGCGTGGTGGCGGCGACCGAGGAGCGCCTCGGCCCCGTCGTCGTGCTCGTCAACAACGTCGGCGAGTTCTTCTTCAAGCCGCTCGGCGCCATGTCGGCCGACGAGTGGCGCGCCGTGCTCGACAGCAACCTGAGCAGCGCCTTCTACACGACGAGCGCGGCGCTGCCCGGCATGCGGGCCCGGCGCCGGGGCCGGGTCGTGAACGTCGGCCTCAGCCCCGTCGGCCTCGTGCGGGCGGCGCCGAACGTGGCCGCCTACGCCGTGGCCAAGACCGGCGTGGTCGTGATGACGATGAGCCTCGCCGTCGAGGAGGCGCCCTACGGGGTCACCGTCAACTGCGTGTCCCCCGGCCTGGTCGACAACGGCTACCTTCCGCCCGAGCAGGCCGAGTGGATGCACAAGCGGGTCCCGATGGGCCGGCTGGGCCGGCCGGAGGAGGTGGCGGACGCGGTGGCCTTCCTGGTGTCCGACCAGGCGTCGTACGTGACGGGCGCCAACCTCACGGTGTCCGGCGGCTGGGACTGGCTGAACCGCCCGACCGACCACGACGGGGACGTCACCGGCCTGTTCCTCGAGGACGAGACGGAGGCGAGATGAGCGCACCGAGGCGGACGAAGGCTCCTGCCGTCCCACCGAACCCGGCCCCGAGGGCGGCCACCCCGCCGGGCGGCGCCGCCGTCCAGCAGCGGGAGGTGACGACGCCGACGAAGGTGGCCTTCGTCGCCCTCTGCTTCCTGTGGGGCTCGACCTACCTGTTCATCAAGATCGGCCTCGACTCCTGGCCGCCGGTGCTGCTGGCCTCGTTCCGCAACCTGCTGGCCTGCCTGTCGGTGGCCGCCGTGCTGGCCGCCGGCGCGGTGTTCTGGCGCCAGCGCCGCGCCCTGCCCGCCGACGCCAGGGGCTGGGTGCCGCCGGCCGTGTTCGCCCTCCTGCAGGGCACGGCATTCGCGCTGATCTTCTGGGCCGAGAAGTACATCTCGTCGGGCCAGACCGCACTCCTCATCGCCACCAACCCGATCTTCACCCTGCCCCTCACCCGGTTCTGGCTGAAGGAGCGCCTCCGCACCCAGCACTACCTGGCCGTGCTGCTCGGCGTGGTCGGCGTGGCCGTCGCCAGCAACGTGCGGGAGGGGTCGGGGTTCGAGGGCGACTTCTCGGACAAGGTGACGGCCCAGGCCGCCGTGCTCGGCGCCGCCCTCTGCTACGCCGTGTCGCTCATCTACAGCCGCAAGTACATGAAGGGCGACCGGTACGTGAACACGGCCATCCACCTCGGCACGTCCGGCCTCTACCTGCTGGCGCTGTCGCTGCTGCTGGACCCGTCGAACGCGTCGATCGACTGGAGCTGGGAGGGCGTCGGCTCGCTGCTGTACCTCGCCATCCCCGGCTCGGCCGTCGCCTACTGGCTGCTCTTCTACCTGATCGAGAACCTCGGCCCGGTCGAGGTCTCCTACGTCACCCTCGTCAACCCGATCGTCGCCGTGCTGCTCGGCATCGTGTTCCTGAGCGAGCCGTTCACGTTCGGCATCGTGATCGGCACGGCCGCCGTGGTCGCCGGCATCTACCTCGTCAACCGGCCCCAGGCCGAGCCGGCATCCCGCTAGGAAGCGCGCGTGCGGTTCTCGATCGAGGACGCCGTCCTCGAGCGCTTCCCGGGCATGCGGGTGGTCGGGGTGGTGGCGTCCGGCCTCGACAACCGCGACCCCGACGGCCGGGTGGCGGCCGAGTGGGACGCCGACTGGCGGCGGGCGGGGGCGCTCGCCGGCGACTACGCCAACGCGCAGTCCCACCCGAACGTGGCCGCCTGGCGGGAGGCGCTGCGCCGGGTGGGCGTGTCCCACAAGGACCACCCGAGCTCGATCGAGGCGCTGCTGCGGCGGGCGATGAAGGGGGGCGACCCGGTGCGGATCAACCCGGCCGTCGACCTGCTGAACGCGGTGTCGCTGCGGTGGGTGGTGCCGGCCGGCGGGTGGGACCTCGGCGAGGTCGAGGGCGACCTGGCGCTGCGGATGACCGTCGATGGCGACACGTTCCGGTCCCTCGACGCCGACGAGCCCGAGGCGCTCCCGCCCGGCGAGGTCGCGTACGCCGACGGCGCCGTCGTCCTCACCCGCCACTTCGTCTGGCGCCAGGCGCGCGAGGCGCTGGTGCTGCCCCGCACGACCGACGCCATCCTGCTGTCCGAGGTGCTGGCCGGGCTGGGCGACGACCTGGCCGACCGGGTGCTCGACGACCTGGGGTCGCGGGTGCGGTCGCTCCTCGGGGCCGACGTGGCGCCGTTCTCGCTCGACGCCGGGCGGACGTCCTTCGAGTGGTAGGCGAGGAGGACCTCGCCGCGCTGCTGGCCGCCCAGCCCGAGTTGATGATCCCCGGGCCGGGGGCGCTGACGGACGAGGCCCGGCGGGTGCTCGCCGCGCCCCTCCTCCCCCACTACGGCGGGATCTGGCCGGCGCTGCACGCCGAGGTGGTCGCCACGCTCGGCCGGGTGCTCGGCGGCGAGGACCCGTACGTGCTGCCGGGGACGGGGTCGATGGCGCTCGACGCCGCCCTGTTCAACGTGTTCCGGCCCGGCCAGCGGGTGGTGGTGCCGCTCACCGGCTACTTCGGGGACCGGCTGGCGGACATGGCGCGGGTGCACGGGCTGGACGTCGTCGGCGTGCCCGTTCCGGTCGGGGCGCCGGTCGACGTGGACCGGTGCGCCGGCGCGCTGCGGGGCGGCGCCGACGGGCTGCTCACCGTCCACGTGGAGACCTCGACCGGGGTGCGCCACCCGGTGCGGGAGCTCGCCGCGGCCGCCCGGTCGGCGGGCGCCGCCGTCGTCGTCGACGCCATCGCCTCGGCCGGCGGCGAGCGCCTCGACGTGGAGGGCTGGGGGATCGATGCGGCGGTGACGGCGTCGCAGAAGGGCCTGGAGGCGCCGCCCGGGCTCGGGGTCGTCGCCCTGAGCGGGGCCGGGCGGGAGCGGGTGCTCGGCCGCACCGACCCGTGCCCGTCGTGGTACCTCGACCTGCGCCGCTGGGAGCACCACCGCACCGACGACGCCTGGGAGCCCCACCCGGTGACCATGCCGACGACCGCGCTGCTGGCCGTGCTGGCCAGCGCCCGCCGCATCCTGGCCGGCGGGGTCGACGCCTGGGTCGACCGGCGGGCGGCGCTGGCCGACCGCTGCCGGGACGGCCTCGTCGCCCTCGGCCTCGCCCCCGTGCCCGAGCCCGGCGCCGGCGCCAACCTCGTCGTCGCCGCCTGGTGCGACGACCCGGCCGCGCTGGCCGCCCGCGTGGCCGAGCGGGCCGGCGTCACGATCGGCCGGGGGCTCGGCCCGACCGAGGGCCGGGCCGTCCGCATCGGGCTCATCGGCGCCACGGCCACCGAGGCCCACGTCGATCGCGTCCTCGCCGCGCTCGCCCCCTAGCGTTGGCGGCTTGGAGCGACGACGACTTCCCGGCACCCCGGCGGCCACCCACCACTGGGCGGGGCACGGCGGCGTCCGCATCGCCGGCGACTCCTGGGGCGACCCGTCGGCGCCGCTGGTCGTCCTCCAGCACGGCGGCGGCCAGACCCGCCACGCCTGGAAGGGCACCGGCCGGGCGCTCGCCGCCGGCGGCTACCACGCCGTCGCCCTCGACGCGAGGGGCCACGGCGACTCGGACTGGGCGCCGGACGGCAACTACGGCCAGGACGCCATGGTCCACGACCTCGTCGCCGTCGTCCGGGCGCTCGGCGACCGCCGGCCCGTGCTCGTCGGCGCGTCGATGGGCGGCGGCACCAGCCTGGTCGCCGCCGGCGAGGGCTACGTCGACGCGACCGCGCTCGTCCTCGTCGACATCGCCCCCAGGGTCGAGCCCGACGGAGCCGCCCACATCATCGGGTTCATGCGGAGCCACGCCGACGGGTTCGACTCGCTCGAAGACGTGGCCGCGGCGATCAGCGAGTACCAGCCCCATCGCCCGCGGCCGCGGCGGCTCGACGGGCTGGCGAAGAACGTGCGCCTCGGCGACGACGGCCGCTACCACTGGCACTGGGACCCCCAGCTCATGGCCGGCGAGCTCGACCTGGAGAAGCGCCAGGCCCGCCTGGAGGCGTGCGCCCGCAGCCTCACCCTGCCCACCCTGCTCGTGCGGGGCGGCCTGTCCGACGTGCTGAGCGAGCAGGGGGCGCGGGAGTTCCTCGCCCTCTGCCCGCACGCCGAGTACGTGAACATCACCGGCGCCGCCCACATGGTGGCCGGCGACCGCAACGACGTGTTCGCCGGCGCCGTCGTCGAGTTCCTGTCCCGCACCGTGCCGCCCGACGGCGAGCCCGTGCACCCGCCCCGCCGGGAGCCGCCCCGCCCGCTCGGCGTCGACGTGCGGGACATCCCCTAGTGCGGCGGCTGGCCGCCCTCCTCGTCGCCGCCGGGCTGGTGGCCGCGGTCGCGCCCGCGTGCGGCGACGACGGGCCGGAGGCCGACCGCACGGTCGAGGTCCGCATGGTCGACATCGCCTTCGAGCCGGCCGCCGTCACGGCGAGCGCCGGGGAGACGGTCCGCTTCCGGTTCGCCAACGACGGCCAGCAGGGCCACGACGCCGTCGTCGGCCCGGTCGGCGACCAGGACGCGCTGGAGGCCCACATCCGCTCGGGCGCGGGCTACGACTACTACGACGAGGACGACGCCGTCCTCGTCGAGCCCGGCGGCACCGGCGAGCTGGTGGTGACCTTCGACGAGGCCGGCACCACCCTGATCGCCTGCCACCGCCCCGGCCACTACGACAGCGGGATGATCCTCACCGTGGAGGTGACGTGATGGGCTCCGACGTGCGGCACCGCTTCCCCGGCCTGGCGGACGGGTGGGCGAGGTTCGACGGGCCGGCCGGGACGCAGGTGGTCGACACCGCGATCGCGGCGATGGCCGGCTACCTGTCGAGCGGCGACAACGCCAACGGGCACGGCTTCTTCGCGGCCAGCCGGGCGACGGGCGAGATGGTCGCCGAGGCGCGGGCGTCGGTCGGGCAGCTGCTCGGCGCCGACCCCGACGGCGTGGTGTTCGGGCCGAACATGACGAGCCTGGTCCTGGCCTTCACCCGCTCGGTCGGGCGCGACCTCGGGCCGGGCGAGGAGGTCCTCTGCACCCGCCTCGACCACGACGCCAACCTCACGCCCTGGGTGCTCGCCGCCGAGGACCGGGGGGCGACGGTCCGCCTGGCCCCGTTCGACGCCGCCACCGGCCGCCTCGACCCCGAGGCGGTGATCTCCCTCCTCGGCGAGCGGACCAGGTGGGTGGCCGTGTCCGGGGCGTCGAACGCGCTCGGCACCGTGCCCGACCTCCCGCCCATCGTCGCCGCCGCCCACGCCGCCGGGGCCCGCGTGCTGGTCGACGGCGTCCACCTCGTCCCCCATCGGCCGGTCGACGTCGCCGCGCTGGGGTGCGACGCGCTCGCCACCTCCCCCTACAAGTGGTACGGCCCGCACGCCGGCGTGCTGTGGGTGGAGCCGGGCCTGCTCGGGTCGCTGCGGCCGTACAAGGTCCGCCCGGCCGACGACAAGGGACCGGGCCGGTTCGAGACCGGCACGCCGGCCTTCGAGGCGATCGCCGGCGTCGGCGCGGCGGCCGAGTTCCTGCTCGAGGAGGGCATGCCGGCCCTGGCCGACCACGAGCGGGAGGTGTTCGCCCCGCTGCTCGACGGCCTGCTGGCCATGGACCACGTGACCGTCCACGGGCCGACCGGGCTCGACGGCCGCACGCCGACGGTGGCGTTCAACGTGCGGGGCCTCCACCCCGACGAGGTCGCCGCCGCGCTGGCCGACGAGCGGGTCGCGGTGTGGAGCGGCGACTACTACGCCGTCGAGGTCATGCGGACGCTCGGCCTGGCCGACACCGGCGGCGCCGTCCGGGCCGGCGTCGTCCGCTACACCACCCCGGAGGACGTCGCCCGCCTGCTGGCGGCGGTCGGGGCGCTGGGCCGGGCGTAACCGCCCCGGCCGGCGGCGAGGCGGTACCGTCCGGCCGTGCGCGTGGGTGGGGGCGTCGTCGCCGCGGTGCTCGTGCTGGTGGCGCCGGGCGCCGCCGACGCGCAGGAGGCGCCCGGCCCCGGCTCCCTGACCGTGGAGGCGGCGCCGGCCGAGGTCACCGCGGCCGCCGGCACCGCGCTGGTGCGGGTCGCCAACGGCGGCGGCTCGCCGGTCACCGGGGTCACCGTCGAGGCGGTCCCGCCGGACGGGACGACGGTGACGCCCCGGGAGACCCGGCTCGGCACGCTGCCGGCGGGCGGCTCGACCCTGGTCGAGCTCCGCCTGGGCGGCACCCCCGGCGTCGTCGCCGTGCGGGCCGACGGGACGGCGGGGGCCGTGGCCGTGGCCGCGGCGGCGACGGTCGAGCTGACGGTGCCCGCGCCGAGCACGATCGCCATCGTCGGCAACACCCGGCTGACCGAGCGGTCGCCGGCCGACCTCCAGGTCGTCGTCACCAACGCCGGCGACACGACCGCGGAGGTCGAGCTCACCGCGGACGCCGGCGACCACACGGCCACCCTGGAGCGCACCTCATTGTCCGTCGCGCCCCGGAGCGCCGAGCGGGTGGGCCTGACCGTCGAGGCCGACGACGAGCTGCGGCGGGGGGCGGTCGGGGTGGTCGTGCGGGCCGAGGTGGCCGGTGACGGCACCCAGGACGTCGTCGCCACGCGCGAGCTCGAGGTGGCGCTCGCCGCCGACGCCCTCCCCGGCCCGCTCGGCGTCGGGAGCATGCTCGTGCTGCCCGGCCTGGTGGCGCTGCTCGCCTTCTTCGAGGTCCGGGCGAGCGACCGCAGGAGGATCGGGGCCCGCCACCCGGGCGCGAAGGCCGTGTGGGACGACAAGACCTGGATCCTCCTCGGCGGGATCGTGTCGCTCGCCGCCGCGGCCGTCTACACGCTGGTCGCCGGGCGCGACCTGCTCGACGTCTACGAGCTGAGCGACATCGCCGTCCTCACGATCGTCGTCGGGGCGCTCGGCGCCGGGGCGGCGCTGGTCGCCAACTGGCAGCACCGGCGCGACGTCCCCGCCGTCGTCGAGACCAGCCCGGTCACCGACGTCCTGCGGGCCGCCGCCAGGAGCTCGGGCTCGGTCACCCGCCGGCGCTACAAGGTCGGCGACCGGTACGGGCTGCTCGTGCAGCGCGACGGCGCCGCGCTGGTCCTCAGCCCGCCCATCTGCTTCGAGTCGGGGGGGCCGGTGCGCAAGGCGTTCGACGACACCAAGGACCCCGACCGCTTCGCCAAGGCCGTCGCCGCCATGCCGGCGGACTTCGACGGCCGCTTCGACCCCGGCGCCGACGACATCGCCGGCCCGATCGTGGTCGAGCAGGCGGTCGAGGCCGGGCAGGGCGACCTGCTCGTCTACAAGGGGTGACGGGGCGCGAGACGCCACCCCCGTAGGGCGGCGTCTTCGCCACTGGCCGAAGCCGAAGCCTCAAACGCATGCGGCGTACCTCTCCGGGGGCACGTCTACCGACAGCACCATGGTCCCGGTCCGAGGGCGCTCCTACGATACCGCCCGTGACGGACGCGCAGGAGGTCATGGAGCGCACGGCGGTCCGCCTGCTGCGGGTGTCGCACGTCGCCACCCGGGTGTGCGACGACCTCCACGACGTCGGCGACCCCGACGCCTTCGAGGCGCTCCTCCAGGCCCCTGCACCGGTGCGGGGCCTCGCCCTCGACCTCCCGTACGTCGACCGCGTGCACACCCCCGTCGAGGTGGACCTGTGGTCGCTGATCGGCGAGGCCCACCTGACCGGGCCGCTGAACGCGTCCGGCGCCAAGCAGCTGCGCAAGGCGGCGGTGCCGCTGCGGGCCAGGGCCGACCTGGCGCCCGACGGCGGGCAGGCGAGCGGCGCCCGGGCGGAGGTCCACCTGCACCCGTTCGGCGCCGTCGGCATCGCGACCTACGACCTGGCCTGGGCCTCGCCCGCGCCGCTGGCCGACGCCTGGTCGGAGGTCGTCGCCGTCGAGCGGCAGGCGGCCTCCCTCACCGTCGCCGGGTCGACCACGGCGACGACCCTCGGCGAGGCGGCCGGCCTGGCCGCCCAGCAGGTGGTCGACCTGTTCGCGGCCGCCGGCGCCGGGCGGTGGGAGGTGCCCGACTACCGGGTGGCGACCGTGGTCGACGGCGCCGTCGAGCCCGTGCCGGACGCCATGCCCGTCGACGCCAGCCCGCTCCACGTCGCCCTGCACCACCTGTCCGGCGGTGGCGACCCGCCGGCGCCGCCCGACCGGGCGTTCGTCCCCACGTGGTCGAACGGGGGCTTCCGCTACTGGCCCCGCCAGCTGGCGTACCTGGTCGACAAGGGCGCCGCCGTCTGGGCCGCGCCGGCCGACGGGCCCGGGCCGGGGCTGACCCTCGGCCAGCAGCACCGCCGGCTGACCCTCCTCCTCGCCCACCTGACCGCGTCGGTGGGGCTGGTCGACGCCTCCCGCACGTCGCCGTCGGCCAGCGTGGCGTCGTGGGCGGACAAGGCCGCCAAGCGCCTGTCCCGCCTGTACGGGCCGACCGACCCCCGCCACGGGTTCGAGCCGCGGCGCTACCTGGAGCAGACCGGCTTCGCCGCCCTCGTGGAGACCGTGCTCGGCACCGGGCTCGCCCCCAGCACGCGCTACCCGCTGCCCCCCTACGGCCCGCCGCCGGCCCCGCCAGGGGGGACCTGAGCCGCCACCGGCGGCGTCGACCCGCCGGCCAGGGCGGCGTAGACGTCCGGGCGGCGGTTCCCGCTCCCCCACACCTCCCTCGCCCGCCACGACCGCACGGCGTCGAGGTCCACGTCGACCACGAACACCCCGGGCGCCTCGCCGGCCTCGAACAGCAGGGTGTCGAGCGAGGCCTCGTGCCGGTCGAAGGCGACCGGGCCGAACACGCACGAGTGGCCGTTGTCCTTCGGGGCCGGGTAGTTCGCCGTCGCCACCACGACCATGTTCTCGAACGCCCTGGCCCGCAGCTGGGCCAGGCGGTTGGCCTCCAGGTCGCAGGAGTTCGGGCACAGCACGAGCTCGGCCCCGCCCAGCATCAGCAGCCGGGCGCTCTCCGGGAACTCCCGGTCGAAGCAGATCATCGCTCCGACCCGCACCGGGCCGGCGGCGGTGTCGACGTCGGCGACGTCGAAGCCGTCGCCGGGGGCCATGCCGAGGTCGGTGCCGCCCGGGAACCGGCAGAGGTGGACCTTGGCGTACGTGAGGGCGACCTCGCCGGAGCGGTCGATCACGGTGACGGTGTTGCGGGGGTCGCCGTCGGTCGCCGCCAGGTGGGTGACGGCGATGGCCATGCCCGTCGTCCTGGCCAGGTCGCCGTGGGCCTCCACGAAGCCGTCGCCCGGGCGCACGGCCGCCGCCCGCCAGCGCCGGCGGCCGTCCTCGTCGTCCGGGCAGGGCGTGTACCCGTTGCTCCACACCTCGGGGAACAGGGCGAGGTGGGCGCCCGCGGCCGCGGCCTCCCGGCAGGCGGCCAGGCCGGCCTCGAGGTTGGCGGCCGGGTCGGGGCCGGGCGGCAGGACCTGGAGCAGGGCGAGGCGCAGGACGGCCACCTCAGGGGACGATGCGGACCGGCGTGCCCACCGGGGCGAGGCCCACCAAGGTGGTGATGTCGCCGTTGTACATCCGCATGCAGCCGTTGCTCACCGCCGACCCGACGAGGCCGGGCGAGTTGGTGCCGTGGAAGGCCACCTGGCCGGGCCCGCCGCCGAAGGAGTAGAGGACCTCGGAGAAGGCCGACACCCGCAGCTGGAACGGGCCGTACACGCCGCCCGGGTTGCCGGTGGCCCGGACGGCGTCGACGTAGAACAGGTCGCCGGTCGGCGTCGGCGTGCCCGACCGGCCGACGGCGATCGGCGCCCGGAACAGCACCACGTCGGAGTGGCCGGCGTAGACGGTCACCGACCGCCCGCTCACCGAGGCCACCACCCGGTTGGGCACCGTCCGCAGCGTCACCTCGGCCCGGCGGACCCAGGCCGTCGACCCGTTGGGCCGCGCCGGCAGGGCGACCTGGAGCCAGTCGCCCCGCACGCTCGTCACCCGGAAGGCGAGGGGGACGCCGTAGGGCTGGGGGTTGGACAGCGAGCCGCGGGGCGCGGCGGCGCCGGGCCCGTCGTAGAGGGCGACGGAGGACCCGGCGGCGTCGGCGGCGAGGAACGTCGCCTGCTCGGGTGGGACGGGCGGTGCGGGGGGCGGGAGGACGACGGCCGCCGGGTGGGGCGGCGCCCGCTCGGGCAGCGGGACCCGCAGGGCGA
>DASWMK010000124.1 GCA_036399815.1 Acidimicrobiales bacterium | reverse complement strand
CGACCGGTCCGACGGCGAGCCGGCCCTCCACGACATGATCCAGACCGACGCCCCCATCCAGCCCGGCTCCTCGGGCGGCGCGCTGGTCGACGCCACGGGCGCCGTCGTCGGCATCACCACCGCCATCGCCATCAGCGAGGTGGGCGCCGAGGGGCTCGGCTTCGCCACCCCGATCGACCTGGCCAGGGCGGTGGCCGAGGACATCGTCGCCACCGGCGAGGCCCACCACGTGTGGATCGGGGTCGAGGGGATGGACGTCGACGCGGGCGACGACGGGCCCGACCACGGCGCGCTCGTCCACCGGGTGCTCCCGGGCAGCCCGGCCGCCGAGGTGGGCCTGGCCGAGGGCGACGTGATCGTCGCCGTCGCCGGCCGGGACGTGGCGACGATGTCGGCGCTGGTCGTCGCCCTCCGCCGCCAGCGGCCCGGCGACGAGGTCGAGGTCGTCTACGTGCGGGACGGCCGGCCGAGGACCGTCACCGTCACCCTGGAGGAGAAGCCGACCGGCGACGGGTGAGGCGGCGGGCGACGAGCAGGGTGCCCGTCACCGCCCCGGCCAGCACGACGGCGGCCGCGCCGAGGAGCAGCTCCTGGCGGCGGCGGGGGCTCAGGGTGGCGAACGGGCCGGGCCGGTGGCCGGCGACGAAGGCCTCCTCGTTGGTGTGGCGGGCCGTCCAGCCGGCCGCCCTCAGCCGGTCGTTGGCGACCACCCACGGGTGGGTGAGGTAGGGCAGGAAGCTCGGCGGCACCGGGCGCAGGCCGAGGCGCCAGCGCAGGGCGGCGAGGCGGTGGGCGACCGGCTCGGGCAGGGGCAGGCGGAGGCCGGAGCCGCCGAGGGCCCGCACCTGCTCGCGGCTGATCCACCCGTCGGGGGCGACGTTGAACGGGCCGTCGAGGCCCTGGCGGGCGGCCATGGCGACGGCGCTGGCCAGGTCGTCGAAGTGGAGGTACTGGGCCGGCGGGTCCTCCACCTCGCCCTCGGGCCGGACCTCGGGGGCGTCGTTCAGCAGCGAGGCGAGCTCGGAGCAGCCGTCCTCGGCCACCGTCGGGGCCGGCCGCAGCACGGCCACGGTCGTGCCCGGGTGGGCGTCGCGGTGCTCGGCGGCCAGGCGCTCGTCCTCGGCCCGGTGCACGGCGAGGTCGAAGCCGGGGTTGGGCCGCACGGGCGCGTCCTCGGTGAGGGGGACGGGGTTGCCGGGCCAGGCGCCGTACACCGTGGCGCTCGACAGCAGGACGACCCGCCGGGCGCCGACGGCGCCGGCCGCGTCGAGCACCCGGCGGGTGGACTCGGCGGCGAGGTGGAGGACGAGGTCGGCCCCCTCGAACAGGGCCTTCAGGTCGGCGTCGGCCAGGTCGGCGGCCACCGCCTCGACGCCCGGCGGCGGGCCCTCGACGGCCACCCGGTCGACGGCGACGACCCGGCGAAGGTCCGGGTCGCGGGCGAGGATGGCGAGGACCCGGCGGCCGAGCGGGCCGGCGGCCCCGGTGAGGACGGCGGTGGTCACCCGCCTACCATTGCCCGTCGATGGGTGACCCCGCCAGCCCCGACCCCTTCGAGGGCATCCCGCTGTTCGGGGACCTGGCCCGCATGCTCCAGCGCCAGGGCCCGGTGGCGTGGGACACGGCGAGGGCCCTGGCCGCCTCGGTGGCGAGCGGCGGCGCGCCCGAGGCCAACGTCGACCCGTTCGACCGCATGGCCTTCGAGCAGCTGGTCCGGGTGGCCGACCTGCGGGTCGCCGACCTGACCGGCCTGGCCACGAGCGTCACCGGCCGGGGCGTCACCGCCGTCACCGTCACGAGGGCCGGGTGGGCGGCGAGGACCCTCGAGGCCTGGCGGCCGCTGTTCGAGCGCCTCGCCGGGGCCCAGGCCGGGGCGGTGTCGGCCCAGGGCGACGAGGACGACGGCGACGACCCGGCGACCGCCATGCTCGGCGGCCTGCTCCAGCTGGTGGCGCCGATGATGCTCGGGATGTCGGCCGGCAGCATGGTCGGGAACCTGGCCATCCGGGCCTTCGGGCAGTACGACCTGCCCATCCCCCGGCCGCCGAGCGACGAGCTGCTGTTCGTGCCGGCCAACATCGACCGCTTCGCCGAGGACTGGAGCCTCCCCCGCGACGACGTGCGCCTCTGGGTGTGCCTGTCCGAGGTGTGCCATCACGCCGTGCTCGGCGTGCCCCACGTCCGCCGCCGGCTCGAGCACCTCGTCGGCGAGTACGTCGCCGGCTTCCGGGCCGACTCGGGCGCCTTCGAGGCCAAGCTGGAGCGGCTCGACCCGACCGACCCGCAGAGCCTGGCCTCCGTCCAGCAGCTGCTCGGCGACCCGGAGTTCCTGCTCGGCACGGCGCAGTCGCCGGCCCAGGAGGCGCTGCTGCCCCGGCTGGAGGCGCTCGTCGCCGTCGTCGAGGGCGTGGTCGACCACGTGATGGACGCCACCGGCGGGGCGCTGATGTCGTCCTACGGGATGCTGACCGAGGCGGCCCGCCGCCACCGGGTCGAGGCGGCCCCCGCCGACCGGTTCACGAGCAAGCTGTTCGGCCTCGACCTCCCCCAGCGGGTGTACGACCGGGGCGCGGCGTTCGTCGACGGCGTCGTCGAGCGGGCCGGGCGGGAGGGCCTCGAGCGCCTGTGGCGCTCCGAGCGCGAGCTGCCCACCCCCGCCGAGGTCGACGCCCCCGGCCTCTGGCTGGCGAGGATCGACCTGCTGGACTGAGCCGCTACACGTCCACGATGCGGTGGGCGGTGAGGCGGCCGGCGTGGGTCTCGAGCACGCCGATGGTCTTCGTCGGGGCCATGCGGCGCTCGGTCGGCGAGCCGGGGTTGAACAGGCGCTGGCCGTCGACGCCCTCCTCGTCCACGGGCAGGTGGCTGTGGCCGAACACGACCACGTCGGCGTCGGGGAACAGGCGGCGCAGGCGGGCCGGCCGGCCCTTCCTCGCCCCGCTGTCGTGGACCATGGCGATGCGGACGCCGTCGACGTCGAGCTCCAGCCGCTCGGGCAGGCGCCCGGCCAGCTCGAAGTCGTTGTTGCCGAGCACGGCGTGCACGGGGGCGAACCCGCCGAGCTCGTCGAGCACCTCGGGCACGAGCACGTCGCCGGCGTGGAGGACCAGGTCGGCGCGGTCGAGCGCCCCGTAGACGGCGTCGGGCAGGCGGCGGGCCGAGCCCCGCCTGATGTGGGTGTCGGACAGCACGACGATCCGGGTCACGGCGCCGCCCGCCTCCTCGTTCGCGCCGTGCGGGCCGCGGCCAGCCGGCGGCGGGCGTCGAGCCGGGCCAGGCGGTCCTTCACCGGCGACGGCGGGACGTGGTGGGGGAAGCGGCGGGCCGTCTTCTCGCCGGCCCAGTACGAGAACGCCGCGAACCCGGCGGCGGCGGCGAGGATCAGGTAGCCGAGCCGGGACGGGATCGGCACGACGACCGGCAGGAACGCCCCGGCCACCCAGATCACCTGGAAGCGGGCCTCGAACCGGGCGAAGGACCGGCCCCGGTTGGCGGCCGGGGCGTCGCGCTGGAGGATGGCGTCGAAGGCGAGCTTGCCCGCCGTCGACCCCACGCCGACCACGAGCCCGAGCAGGGCGGCCGCCGCCACCCCGCCGGCCCACGCCGAGCCGGCGCCGACGACGGCGATCAGGACCAGCCCGCCGGTGATGATCGCCTCCTCCCTGGCGCTGCGCCGCAGCCCGGGCGCCACGACCGCGCCCACCAGGCCGCCGGCCACGCTGGCGGCCAGGACCACGCCGAAGTGCCAGGCCGGCGCGTCGCCGCCCCGCAGGGCGAAGGCCAGCAGGAACGTGAGGAACCCGACCCCGCCCCGCAGGATGCCGATGGCGAACGCGGCCCACAGGATGCCGGCCGACCGCAGCTCCGACCGCTCGACGGCGTCGGCCGGCTCGGCGGCGACCGAGGCGTGCGGGAGCCGGAAGGCGACCATGGCGCCGACCCCGTGGACGAGGGCGGCGAGCCCGAGCACCCACGCCGGGCCGGCCACCTTGGAGAGCGCCACGCCGGGCACGGCGGCGACGAAGCCCATCACCCCGGACACGAGCTGGAGCTTGGAGTTGGCCTGGACCAGCTCGGCGTCGGACCGCACGGTGGTCGGCACCAGCGCGCTCTTCGCGACGGCGTAGCCCTTCGACAACACGAGCAGGGCGAACGCCTCCGGGAACAGCAGGAGGGTGTCGACGTCGTCGATCATCAGCGCGCAGATGACGGCCCTGGCGAACGCCGACACGATCACCATCCACCGCCGCCCGCCCTTCGCCCGGTCGATGGCCGGGCCGATCAGCGGGCCGACGACGGCGAACGGCGCCATCGTCAGCACGAGGTAGAGGGCGACCTTGCCCCTGGCGTCGCCGGTCGGGATCGAGAAGAACAGCGAGTCGGCGAGGGCGATGGCGACCAGGGCGTCGCCGGCCGCCGCGAGGGCGTGCGTCCGCGCCAGGCGGGTGAACGGCGTGGTGAGCAACGGCGGGTCGCCGGGCCGCCTGGCCTGGCGCAGGGGCTGCCAGCCGGGCGGGACGTCCACGACGCCATCGTAGGAGGCGCCCCCGACGCTCAAGGTGGGGCCGCGACCGGTCGATGGGCGGACATGGCCTCGGAGCTCTCGGCCCTGCTGGGCGGCGTGTACCGCGAGGACGAGCCGTCGCCGGCGCCCGCGCCGGTGGCGGCGTCGGCCCACCGCGGCCGGGGCCTGCTCCCGGACTGGGCCGACGAGTCCGTCCTCGACGCCGCCTTCGCCGACTGGGTGCCCGGCCCGCCGGCCGACGCCCCCTCGGCCGAGCGGTCGATGCTGACCGAGCTGGCCGCCGCCGCCCCCGACGCGCCCCCGGTGGTCGTCCCCGACGCCGAGCCGGCCGCGGCGGCGACGCCGGCGCCGGCCCCGGCCGCCAAGCACCCACCCGCGCCACCACCCCTCGCCGTGGAGGCCCTCCTCCCCCGGCCTCCCGGCGAGGTGGCGCCGGCCCGGCGGGCCGAGCCGGCCCGCCCCTGGCAGCGCGGCGACGACGACATCCTCCCGGCCGGCGGCCTGATCCGCCGCCGCCGCAACGGCCGCCGCCGATAGCCGCTAGGCGGGCGCCCGCCGGGGCGCCTCGTACTTGTAGCCGAGGCCCCTGATGGTGACGATCCTCGTCGGCGCGGACGGGTCGTCCTCGACCTTGGCCCGCAGCCGCTTCACGTGCACGTCCAGGGTCTTGGTGTCGCCGACGTAGTCCGAGCCCCACACCCGGTCGATCAGGGTCTCCCTCGTCAGCACCCGGCCGGCGTTGCGCAGCAGCAGGGCCAGCAGCTCGAACTCCTTCAGCGGCAGCGCGGCGGGCCGGCCCCGGATGACGACCTCGTGGCGGTCCGGGTCGAGGCGCACGTCGCCCACCTCCAGCGCCTCGCCGCCGTCCCCGTCGCCCTCGCCATCGTCGCCGGGCGAACGGCGCAGCACGGCCCGCATCCGCGCCACCAGCTCGCGCAGCCGGTACGGCTTGGTGACGTAGTCGTCGGCGCCGACCTCGAGGCCGACGACCGTGTCGATCTCGCCGGTCCTCGCCGTCACCATGATGATCGGGACGCTGGACCGCTTCCGCAGCTCCCGGCACACGTCGATCCCCGACAGCCGGGGCAGCATCACGTCGAGCAGGACGAGGTCGGGCCGCACGGCGTCGAAGGCGTCGAGGGCGGCCTGCCCGTCCCTCGCCACCTGCACGCTGAACCCCTCCCGGGCGAGGCCGACCGTGAGCGCGTCGACGAAGGAGTCCTCGTCCTCGACGACGAGGACCGTCGGGCCGGCCATCAGCCGGCTTCGGCCTCGGGGGCGGCGGCCGCGCCGGGCCCGGCGGGCAGGCGGAGGGTGAACGTCGAGCCCTCGCCCTCGTGGGAGACGACGGCCACCTCGCCGCCGTGGTTGGTGGCGACGTGGCGGACGATGGCGAGGCCGAGGCCGGTGCCGCCGGTCTCCCGGCGCCGTGCCCGGTCGACCCGGTAGAAGCGCTCGAAGACCCGGTCGAGGTCGCGGGTGGGGATGCCGACCCCGGCGTCGGCCACCCGGATCTCGACCCAGGTGCCGTCGGTCGCCGCCGACACGTCGACCGGGCTGCCGTCGTCGGAGTACTTCACGGCGTTCTCGAGGAGGTTGTAGAGCGCCGAGACGACCTGGCGGCGGTGGCCGAGGATGCTGAGGTGGCGGGGCGGCTCGTCGACCCGCAGGTCGATGTCGCGCTGCTCGGCGGCCGGCCGGATGCGCTCGACGGCCTCGGCCACGACGAGGTGGACGGGCACCGGCTCCCTGGCCGGCGTCTCCTCGGCCTCGATGCGGCTGAGCTCGAGCAGGTCGTCGATGGTCCGCCCGACCCGCAGCGCCTCGCCGTGCATGCGGGCGGCGAGGCGCCGGCCGACGTCCTGGTCCTCCTCGGACAGCAGGGTCTCGGCCAGCAGGGCGAGCGCGCCGACGGGGGTCTTCAGCTCGTGGCTGATGTTGGCGACGAAGTCCCGCCGGATGGCCTCCAGCCGGCGCCGGTCTGACACGTCGTCGACGACGGCGAGGGCGCCGGTCGTGCGGTGCCCGTTGTCGAGGGGGACGCTCGTCAGCACCAGCGTGCGCCGGGGCGGGCCGAACAGCTCCAGGGTGCGGGTGCCGCCCCGGCCGTCGAGGGCGGCGGCCCGCAGCTCGTCGAGGGCCTGCTCGACCAGCGCGTCCGCATGGCGGGCGGCGACGTAGGCGCCGGCCCGCTCGTTGCGGTACACGAGCTCGCCGTTCTCGTCCCACACGAGCACGCCCTGGGGGATCGTGGCGAGGGCCTGGGCCATGCGGCCCTCGGCCGTCGACGCCTCGCCGCCGCGCATGACGGCCTGCTCGACGGCCCGCTCGAGGCGGCCGAGCGTCTTCTCGAGGCCCCTCGGCTCGCTGGCCGGCGGGGCGTCCTCCAGCCGGGTGGCCGCCGTCGACACCCGGCGGACCAGCGCCCGGCGCCGCCGCCACACGAGCAGGGCGAGCAGCAGGAGGGCGGCGCCGATCCCGCCGGCCAGCCAGGGCAGGTCGGCGTCGGCGACGACGAGGTCGGCGAGCACCGCGGCCACCTAGGCCGTCCTCCTCGACAGGTGGGCCTCCAGGACCTCGGCGACCGGCACCGGCTCGGCGGCCCGGATGCCGGTGATCGAGGTGACCGCGGCCCAGCCGGCCTTCACCAGCGCGGTGTCGGTGTCGGCCGGGAGGGGCTCGCCGGTGTCGCGCAGCTCCATCTGGAGGCGCCCGTCGCCGGCCTCGACCATGGCCGACCGCACCGTGCCGAACGTGGCGAGGCGGGCCCACCGCACGCCCTTCACCTCGTCGATGGGCAGGTTCGGGACGTTGAGGTTGAGGACCGTGCGCCGGGGCGCGCCGGCCAGCCAGCCGACGGCCGCGGCGGCCAGCTCGGCGGCCGTCTCGAACGGCCACGGCGGGCCGCCGGCCATGCTCACGGCGATGGCCGAGCACCCGAAGTTGGCGCCGGTGAGGGCGGCGCCCACCGTGCCAGAGTGCAGCACCGACCGGCCGGTGTTCCCTCCCGGGTTGATGCCGGAGGCGACGAGGTCGGGCACCTCGCCGAAGCCCCCCATGCGGGCGGCCATCACGGCCAGCGCCGGCGGCCCGGCCACGGCCCAGGCCGGCACGCCGTCGAGGCCGGGCAGGGTGACCCGCCGCACCTCGAGCTGGTCCTCGTAGCCCAGGCGGCCGATCGCCGCGCCGGCGCCGCTCATGTCCTCGGCCGGGGCGGCGACGAACACGTCGTGCCCGTCGTCGACCAGCGCCCTCGCCAGGGCGTGCAGCCCCGGGGCGTCGACCCCGTCGTCGTTCGTCACCACGATGCGCACCGTCAGCCGGCCTCCTCGACCCGGACCGCTTCCCTGGCCGCCCCCGCGTGCTCGGGCAGCCACCCCGTCACCATGTACCGCACCCGCTCGCCGATGTTGACCGCATGGTCGCCGATCCGCTCGTAGTAGCGGCCGATCAGGGCCAGCTGCACGGCGCAGGGCAGGTCGACGGCGCCCTCGGCGTGGCACCGGAAGATGGCCTGGATGAAGTCGGCGTGCACCTGGTCGAGGTCGTCGTCCATGTCGTCGAGCGCGGCGGCGAGGCTGTCGTCGCCCTCGGCGTAGGCGTCGAGGGCGTGGCGGAACAGGCGCTGGGCCTGCTCGGCCATCCGCTCCACGTACCCACGGATGACCGGCGACAGCTCCGCCCCGTACATGCGCCTCGCGCCCTTGGCGATGTTGACGACGAGGTCGGCCGACCGCTCGATCTCCGACACGAGGCGGATGGCGGTGACGATGGCCCGCAGGTCCCTCGCCATCGGCTGCTGGAGGGCGAGGAGCTGGTAGCAGCGCTCCTCGATGTCGAGGCTCAGCGCGTCGAGCGCGTCGTCGCCGACGATCAGCTCGTCGGCCGCCCTCAGGTCGCCGGCCAGCAGCACGTCGGTACCGCGCGGGATGGCCTCGGTGGTCATGGCGGCCAGGCGCACGATGTCGCGGGCCACCTCGTCGAGCTGGTGGTGGAACGTTCGTCGGATGTCGGGCATCTCCGCACCTCCGGAGGCCTCAGCCTCGCGCCCGTCGCCCACCCGCGCTACCCGACCCGGCCGGTGACGTAGTTCTCGGTGCGGCGGTCGGCCGGCGTCGAGAAGATCCGCTCGGTGGCGTCCATCTCGACCAGCACGCCCGTGCGGGCGTCGGACCGCCCGTCGACCTCGGTGGTGAAGAACGCGGTGCGGTCGCTGACCCTCGCCGCCTGCTGCATGTTGTGGGTGACGATCACGATCGTGAAGTCGGCCTTCATCTCCTGCATGAGGTCCTCGATGTGGGCGGTGGCGATCGGGTCGAGCGCCGAGCACGGCTCGTCCATCAGCAGCACCTCGGGGTCGACGGCGATGGCCCGCGCGATGCACAGCCGCTGCTGCTGCCCGCCGGACAGGCCCATGGCCGAGGACCGCAGCCGGTCCTTCACCTCGTCCCACAGGGCGGCCCGCCGCAGCGACCGCTCGACCACGTCGTCGAGGCCCCGCTTCACGCCCGCCACCCGCGGCCCGTAGGCGACGTTGTCGTAGATCGACTTCGGGAACGGGTTGGGCTTCTGGAACACCATCCCGATGCGCCGCCTGACCTCGACGGCCTCGACCCTCGGGTCGTACAGGTCCACGCCGTGGTAGCGCACCGAGCCCTCGACCCTGGCCGACTCGACGAGGTCGTTCATGCGGTTGAAGCAGCGCAGCACGGTGGTCTTGCCACAGCCCGACGGCCCGATGAACGCCGTGATCTCGTTGCCCCGCACGGCCAGGGTGACGTCGCGGACGGCGGTGAACGCGCCGTAGCGGACGGTCAGGCCCCTCACGTCGAACACGGTGGCCGGCCCTCCGGCCGCCGGCGCCGGTGCCGGTGCCGGCGCCTGGCCCACCATCGCGTCGGTCACGGCTGCCTCCTCTTGTCGTACCGGTTCCGCAACAGGATGGCCGCCGTGTTGGCCAGCAGCAGGACCCCGAGCAGGACCACGATCGTGGCCGACGCCAGGTCCAGGTAGCCCTCGCGGAAGTTGCGGGTGAACGTGTAGATCTCCATGGGCAGGGCCGTGAACCGGTCCTGGAAGCGCTCGGCCAGGCCCTGCTCGCCCCGGATGATGAGGCCGGTGACGGCGCCGATGACGATCAGCGGCGCGGCCTCGCCGACGGCCCTGGAGAAGGCGAGGACGGTGCCGGTCAGGATGCCGGGCGCGGCGTAGGGCAGCACGTGGCCCCGCGTGACCTCCCACCGGGTGGCGCCGACGGCGAAGCCGGCCTCCCGGAGGCTGCCGGGCACGGCCCGCAGGGCCTCGGCCGCCGTGATCACGACGATCGGGAGGACGAGCACCGCCATCGTCAGGCCGCCGGCGACGAGGCTGCGGCCGTTCGACGACGGGCCGGTGACCTCGCCCATGGCCTCCACGAAGATGGCCAGCCCGAGCAGGCCGTAGACGACCGACGGCACGCCGGCCAGGTTGCGGATGTTGACGTTGACGAACCGGGTGAAGCGGGTGTCGCCGGCGTACTCCTCCAGGTAGACGGCGGCGCCGACCCCGATCGGGAACGACAGCACGGCGACGAACAGGAGGATGCCGAGCGAGCCGAAGATGCCCTGGGCCAGGCCGGTCCGCTCGGCCGTGGCCGCCAGCTCGCCGGTGAACAGGTCGGTGCCCCGGTCGGCGACGACGGGAACGCCGTCGACCAGCACCGTGGCCAGCAGCCACACGAGCACGCCGAGGCACAGCAGCAGGGCGAGCAGCACGCCGGCCTCGAAGGCCAGCCCGCCGACCGACGTGCGCCGCCCGCGCAGCTGGCGCTCGACCAGGTCGGTCGGGGTGGCCCGGACGCTCGCCGCCGGGCCCATCAGTAGCGGTGCCGGACCCGGCGGACGAACCGCTGGCCGACGAGGTTGAGGGTCATGGTGACGGCGAACAGCAGCGCGCCGACGAGGTAGAGGCTGTCGGCGGTCGCGCCGACGACGCGGTCGGTGCCGCTGACGAGCGTGGCCATCGCCGCCGTCATCGTCAGCCCCGGCTCCCTCGGGTCGAGCACGAGCGCCGACCCGTTGCTGGCCCCGGCGGCGAGGGTGACGACGAGCGTCTCGCCGATGGCCCGGGACACGGCGATCACGAAGGCGGCGACGATGCCGGACACGGCGGCCGGGACGACGACCCTGGCCGACACCGCGGCGCGCCGGGAGCCGAGCCCGTAGGCCGCCTCCCGCAGCGACCGGGGCACGGCCCGGAGGGCGTCCTCGGAGATCGACGCCACGATGGGCACGCACAGGATGCCGACGCCGATGCCGGCGGCCAGCAGGTTCTGGCGGTCGGCGTCGCCGAACACCCGCTGCACGAGCTCGGGGTTGACGACGTTCAGCGCGAAGAAGCCGAGGACCACGCTCGGGATGCCGGCGAGGATCTCGAGGGCCGGCTTCAGGGCGCGGCGCACGCCGGGCGGCGCGTACTCCGAGAGGTACACGGCCGCGCCGAGGCCCAGGGGCGCGGCGACGAGCATGGCGATGCCCGACGTGAGGAGGGTGCCGGTGACGAGCGGGCGGAGGTCGAACTCGCTGCGACGGGGGAACCAGCCGCCCGACCACAGGTCGGCCGGGTCGACCTCGGCCAGGAAGGCGACGGCCTTGCTGACGAGCGTCCACACGATCAGCGCGCTGACGACGAGCGACACGGCCGCCGCGCCGGCCAGGGCGCGGCGCACGACCCGCTCCCGCCGCAGCCGCCGGCGGTCGCCGCGCAGGTCGGCGACGGTCAGCACGGCCCCCACGCCTCAGCCCTCCCTGGCGCCCGTGGCCCGGTCCTCCCAGGCCTGCCGGGTGGCGGCCACGTCCTCCTCGGACAGGGCCACGTAGCCGCTGGCCTCGACGGCCGAGAGGCCATCGCCGAGGTAGTAGTCGACGAACTCGGCGACCACCGGCTTCTCGGCCGCGCTGGCCAGGTTCACGTAGAGGTACAGCGAGCGGGACAGGGGGTAGTCGCCGGAGCGGATGGTGTCGGGGGTGGGCGCCACGCAGTCGGACTCCCCGTCGCTCACCGGGACCTCGCGGATGCCGTCGCCGGCGCTCTCGGCCACGCCGAACCCGACCCAGCCGAGCGACGACTCGCTGCCCTCGACGGCGGCGACGATCTGGTTGTCGTCCGAACTGGCGTCGTAGTCGGCCCTGGTCGAGCCGGCCAGGTCCTCCTCCAGCGCGCCGGCCTCGACCCGGGATTCGGCGATGCCCTTCAAGGCGATCTCCACGAACGAGTCGTAGGTGCCGGACTCCTCGCCGGGGCCGGCCACGTCCAGGGGCCGGTCGGGGTAGGGGGCGTTCGGGGCGCCGACCTCGGCGGCGAGCGCGTCGGCGTCGCTCCACGAGTCGAACCCCTCGCTCTCGGGGCCCACGAGCGCGTAGAGGTCGGCGAAGGCCAGGCAGGCGGGCGGGTCGGGGTTGGCCGCGCTCGTCATCACCGTCAGGCCGTCGATGCCGATCCGCAGCTCGACGTACCCGATGCCGTTCTCCTCGCAGATCCCGCCCTCCTCGGGGTCGTCGGCGTGGATCGGGCGGGAGGCGTCGGCGATGTCGATCTCGCCGGCGCAGAACAGCTGGAAGCCGTCGCCGGTCCCGGGGCCGTCGACGGTGATGTCGGCGTCGCCCGGGAAGGCGTCGCCGACGGCCACGGAGATGGGCTGGACGGTCGACGAGCCCGAGATGACGATCGAGCGCTCGTCGCCGCCGCCCGAACCGCCGCAGGCGGCGACGGCGAGGGTGGTGGCGGCCAGGACGGCGATGCCGGTGGTGCGCACGGGACCGACGCTAGGGACGGCGGGTGTCGCGGGAGCCAGGCCCCGGTGAACCCGAGGTGAACGGCCGGCCAACGTTGGCGGCCAGCCGGTCCGCGGGCGGCGGGTGGCCGGAGAGGAGGCGCTCGACGGGGCCGGGGTCGAGGCGCCGGGCGAGGCGCCGGGTGGCGGCGGCGAGGGCGGCGGGGTCGGGCAGGCGGGAGGCGGCCTCGGCGTCGGCCCGCCGCTCCATGGCCCGGGACAGGGCGGCCAGCGGGACGGCGGCGGCCAGGGCGAGCACCCGGCCGGCGGCGAGCAGGGCGGGGAGGGACGCCGGGTCCCGCAGCCGGCCGGCCGGGAACAGGGCGCCGAGCACGGCCGCGCCGGCCAGCGCGGCCGCCGCCGTCGCCGCCGCCTGCACGGCGGCGTCGTGGTGCCTCGTGTGGGCGGCCTCGTGGGCGAGGACGGCGGCCAGCACGTCGGGCGGCCCGGCGACCACCTCCTCGGCGACGACCACCCGGCGGGCCGGCCCGATGCCGACGGCGGCGGCCCCGTGGCCGCGGCGCCCGGCGGCCCAGGGGCGGGCGGCGGCGAGCGGCTCGACCACCCCGGCGATCGCGCCGGCGGCCACGGCCACGGCCCAGGCGGCCAGCCACCAGGCGCCGGGCGCGGCCCGCACGGCCCAGCCGACGACGGCGCCGAGGGAGAGGCCGGCGGCAAGCGACAGCGCCGCCCCGGCCGCCGTGCCGGCCACCACCCGCCGTCGATCCCGGCCCTCGGCCCGGTCGGCGAGCGCGTCGAGGGCCGGGTCCCAGGCGAGCGACAGCGCCTCCAGCCCGGCGACGACCAGCACCAGGCGGGGGAACCAGGCGGTCACGCCGGCCCCGTCCGCCAGCCGCCCGGCCGCGCCCGTCGCGGCGACGGCGGCCAGCGTCCCCGTGCCGGCCAGCCACCGGGCCGCCCGGATGCGGGCCAGCCGGCCGCCGACCCGGCGGTCCTCGGCCAGCTCGGCGGGGTCGAACCAGTCCGCGGGGTCGGCCCGCCGGGCCACTACAGGTGCGGGCGGAGGGCGGCGACCACGCCGTGGTCGTGCTCGTGGGTGAGCGCGCCGGCGGCCTCGTCGAGCGCCACCCAGCGCACCTCGTCCACCTCGTCGTTGGGGATGAACGAGCCGTCCTCGACGGTCATCGCCCAGTACGTCACCCGCTTGTCCCTGCCCCGGTCGTCGAGGTAGCGCGTCGACCCGAGCTCGGGGCCGAGCCGGCAGCGGTGGCCGGTCTCCTCCTCCACCTCCCGGAGCGCGCCGTCGGGCAGCGACTCGCCGGCGTTCAGCTTCCCCTTGGGCAGCGACCAGTCGTCGTGCTTGGGCCGGTGCACGAGCAGGACCTCGACGGCCTCGCCGGTTCGGCGCCACACGACCCCGCCGGCGGCGAGGACCTCGGGCTCGCCGGTCACGCCAGCCACGCGGCCCGCTCGACGGCGTCGGCCCAGGCCGCCGGCCACCGGGCGGTGGCCTCCTCCGCCCTGGCCCTCGCCGGAGCGGGGTCCTCCCCCGCGGCGGCCAGCCAGTCGGCGGCCAGCAGCGCGTCCCGGTGGTCGCCGAGCACCCGCCGGACCCGGCCGAGGGCCACCGACAGCGCGGCGGCCGGGTCGCCCACGCCGGGCACGGCCAGCTCGGCCGCGTCCCTCGCCGCGGTGACGAGCCGTCGGAGCCGGTCGGGCGGGGCGTCGGCGGGGTCGCCGCCGACGGCGGCGGCGAGCTCGGACCAGGCCCCGGCCACCATCCGGGGCAGCACCTCGGCCGCGCTGGCCCCCGCCTCGGGCCCGCGCGGCGGGTCGGCGGCCAGCGCCACCAGGTCGTCGAGCAGGCGCAGCCACGGCTCGCCGTCGAGGGCGGCCGCGGCCGCCCCGGCCGCCGCCGTCCGCTCCTCGGCGGCGCGCGCCGCCGGCGCCCCAACTGCGACCACGCCGACCGTCGCCGCCACCCGCTCGGCCAGGCGGGCCGGGGTCAGCGCGTCGACGGCCCAGCCGGCGGCGTCCCTGACCGGTTCGGACACCTCCCGGTCGAGCACCGGCGCCAGCGTCCGCAGCGCCGAGCGGGCCAGCCGCAGGCCCCGGCGCAGCGCCAGCACGCCCTTGCCGGGGTCGGCCGTCACCAGCAGGTCGCCCGCCCTGGCCTCGCGCACGGCGTCGACCAGGGCGGCCGCCGCCACGTCGGCCACGAGGGGGTCGTCGGGCACCTCGACCGGCACCAGCTCGGGCGGGGCCGCGGCCCGCTCCCCGAGCGCCCGCACCAGCTTCGGCACCGGGGCCGCCGGGTCGGCGCCGGCGGCGACGAGCCGCTCGACGAGCGCCGGCAGCAGGTCGGCGCCGCCGTCGGCCACCACCTCCGCCTCGATCTCCCGGAAGCGGGCCACCTCGCGGTCGCCGTCGAGCACGACGACCTCGTCGTCGACCACCTCCACCCGGCCGGCGACGACCACCGGCCGCCTGGCCGTCGTCAGCCGGGCCACCGG
>DASWMK010000123.1 GCA_036399815.1 Acidimicrobiales bacterium | reverse complement strand
CCGGCCCGCTCGACGAACAGGCGCACCGACGGCGCCTCGGCGACGGCGGCCGCGTCGGCGTCGTCGGTCGGCAGGTCGAGGGGCGGCACGACGACCAGGCGCTCGCCGACGAGGCCGAGGGGCCGCTGGCTCGTGGCCAGGACGGTCACGGCCGGCGCGGCGTGGACGACGGCGTCGACCAGCGCCGCGCACGCGTCGACGAGGTGCTCGCAGTTGTCGAGGACGAGCAGCACCACCCGGCCGCGGAGGTAGTCGACCAGGGTGGCCATGATCGGCTCGCCCTGGCGGTGGCCGACGCCGAGGACGGACGCCACCGCGTCGGGCACGGCCTCGGGCTCGGCCACGCCGACGAGCTCGACGAGCCAGGTGCCGTCGTCGTGGCGGGGCGCCAGCCGCGAGGCGGCCTCGACGGCGAGGCGGGTCTTGCCCACGCCGCCCACCCCGGTGAGGGTCACGATCCTGGCCCGCCCCATGGCCTCCTCGACGGCGGCGAGGTCCTCGTCGCGGCCGACGAAGCTCGTCACCTGGGCGGGGAGGTTGGTCGGCGGCCCGGCCCGGTCCCGGCGGAGCGGGACGGCGGCGGCGACCGGGCCGCTCGCCGACGGGCGGGCGA
This sequence comes from Acidimicrobiales bacterium, assembly GCA_036399815.1. Taxonomy (NCBI): domain Bacteria; kingdom Bacillati; phylum Actinomycetota; class Acidimicrobiia; order Acidimicrobiales; species Acidimicrobiales bacterium. The sequence goes on along the minus strand of DASWMK010000123.1, from coordinate 6,731 downwards.
CCCGCACCGGGCAGGTGTCGAGCCAGTCAGGGCCGAACGAGCGGTCGCCGGCGACGAGGAGGGCCCGGCACATGGCGGCGGCGGACGCGTGGCGGTCCCCGGGCGACTTGGCGAGGGCCTGGATCACTTCCGTGGCGACCAGCTCGGGCACGGCCAGGGCGCCGGGGATCGACGGCGCCGGCTCGTGGACGTGGCGGTACAGCACGCTCGCCGGGTTCACCGACGTGGCGAAGGGCAGGCGGCCGACGAGCAGCTCGTAGAGCATCACGCCGAGCGAGTAGAGGTCCGACGCCGGACCGGGCTCGTCCCCCCGGATCACCTCCGGCGCCATGTACGCGGGGCTGCCGAGCAGGTGGTTGCTGGCCGTCATCGCCGAGCGCGAGGCGAGCACCTTGGCCAGGCCGAAGTCGGTGATCTTCGGCACCCCGTCGACGGTGAACAGGACGTTCTCCGGCTTGACGTCGCGGTGGAACACCTCCCGTTCGTGGGCGAAGGCGAGCGCGTCGGCGACGGCGATCCCGACGGCGACCACGCCCTCCACGCCGAGCGAGCCGGCCGCCGCCCGCTGGCCGACGTCGTCGGTGGCCAGCCGCTCCATCACCAGCGCGCAGATGCCCTCGTGCTCGACGAAGTCGTAGACCCTGACGATGTGGGGGTGGTCGAAGGAGGCGACCACGCGGGCCTCGGCCAGGAAGCGGCGGCGGACGGAGGGGTCGGCGCCGAAGGCGCGCGGGAGGATCTTGACGGCGACGTCGCGGTCGAGCCGGCGGTGCCGGCCCTCGAACACCACGCCGAAGCCGCCGCGTCCGAGCTCCCGGCCCAGGCGGTACGCGGGCAGGGCCTCGTACACGAGCTCCCGGTCGAGCAGCATCCCCCGAGACGCCCCCGTTCCTCGTGCCGCCCTCACCGTCGGTGCCGGGCCATCGTAAGGGACGCGCCGAGCGCGCGCCCCGGTGAGGGCGCCCCCCGGGCCCGGGCGGCGCCGGGACGGTCAGGCGCGGCGGGCGACGACCGTGCGCGCGCCGTCGACGCGGCGGGGCAGGCGGCGGGCGACGCCGCCCCGGCCGCCGGGCGGCGTGCCGCCGACCGGGCCACCGCCGGGGGCGTCGCCGCCCGCCGGGCGGATCCGGCGCTCGCCGGTCGAGGCCGAGGTGCCGCCCTCCTCCTCGGCGCCGGGCGGGTCGCTCGCCGTGAACAGCTCGACCCAGACCATCTTCCCGGCCGGTGGGCGGGCCTCGACCCCCCAGGCGCTGCCGACGGCGGACACGAGCACGAGGCCGCGCCCGTGCTCGGCGTGCTCGCCGGCGGCGAGGAGGTCGGGCGTGCCGTCGCCCTCGTCCATGACCTCGATCCGCAGGAACCGGTCCCGCCGGCGCACCCGCACCTCGCACCGGGTCTGGGCGTGGACCAGCGCGTTGGTGACCAGCTCGGTGACGACCAGCTCGGCGTCGTGGACGATGTCCTCGCACCCCCACACCCGGCAGTGGTCGGCGACGAACCGGCGGGCGACGGCGACGTCGCCGAGGTCCCGGCGGACGCGGATGGCGGCCTGGCGGTGGTAGCGGCGGCCGAGGTCCTCGAGCAGGTCGACCAGGTAGCGGATGTCCTCGTCCTTGCGGACGAACCCGGCGACCTGGCGGAGCATGTCGAAGCGGTCGTGGGTGACCGACCCGGTGTAGACGACGACCTGGGTGCCGGGCGACGCGGCCCGCACGCCGGTCAGCACCTCGTGGCCGGCCAGGTCGGGCAGGCCGAGGTCGAGCACGACGATGTCGGGCCGGTGGTCCCGCGCCGCGGCGATGGCGCTCGCGCCGTCGCCGACCTCGGCCACCACGTCGAACCCGCCGCGGAGGCGGAGCGCGCGGCGGACGATGGCCCGCAGCTCGGCGATGTCGTCGACCAGGACCACGGTGACGCCCACGGAGCGGCACCGTACCCTCCGCGAGCGTGCGGCCAACGACCATGGGCCCCGCCGCCCGTCGGTACCCTCGCGTCGGTGCGCGACGGCCGCTACGACGTGGTGCTGGTCGACGACGCCGTCGACGTCCGGGCCGTGGTCGGCCGCCAGCTGCGGCTGAGCCGCCGGTTCACGGTCGTGGGCGAGGGCGGGTCGGGGGCCGAGGCCGTCGCCCTCGCCGCCGAGCACCAGCCCGACCTCGTGCTGCTCGACGCCTCGATGCCGGGGCGCGACGGGCTCGACGCCCTCCCTGCCGTCCGCCAGGCCGCGCCGGGGGCCAAGGTCGTGATGCTCACGGGGTTCGCCGGCTCGGCCCTCGAGCGCCGTGCCCGGGACCTCGGCGCCGCCGACTTCGTCGACAAGGCGGCGCCGATCCGCGACCTCCCCGGCCGACTGCTGGCCGTGCTCGGCGTCGGCGGCGCGCCGCGGCGGCCGACGGCCGGCGACCCCACTGCCGGGCCCGAGCCAGAGGCGGTCATGGCCGAGCACCTCGAGCGGTTCCGGACGGTGTTCGACCAGGCCACCATCGGCATGTCCACCCTCACCCTCTCGGGCACGATCGTCCGGGTCAACCCGGCGCTCGCCGACCTCCTCGGCGGTGACGAGGAGGCCTTCGTCGGCCGCCCGTATGCCGACGTCCTCGCGCCGGACGACCACGAGGACGTCGACCGGATCGTCGCCGCGGTCGCCGCCGGCGAGGCGGCCGCCGCCGCGCTCGACCACGTCCTCCCCGGCGGCGACCGCTGGGCCCACTCGACCATCGGCGCCGTGAGGGACTCGGCCGGCCGGCCGATGTACCTGTTCGCCCAGACCGAGGACGTCACCGGGCGGCGCCAGGCGGTCGAGCAGCTGCGGGTCAGCGAGGAGCGGTTCCGGCTGCTCGTCGAGGGGGTGCAGGACTACGCCATCTTCATGCTCGACCCGGAGGGCCGGGTGAGCACCTGGAACCTCGGCGCCGAGCGCATGAAGGGCTACCGGGCCGACGAGATCATCGGCCGGCACTTCCGGAACTTCTACCCGCCCGAGGTGCAGGCCGCCCGCCACCCGGAGCGCGAGCTCGAGATCGCCGTGCGGGAGGGGCGCTACGAGGAGGAGGGCTGGCGGGTCCGCAAGGACGGCACCCGCTTCTGGGCCAACGTCGTCATCACCGCCCTGTTCGACGGCGACGGGCGCCTCGCCGGGTTCGGCAAGGTGACGAGGGACGTGACCGAGCGGGCCATGGCCGAGTCCGCCCTGCGGGCCAGCGAGGAGCGCTTCCGGCTGCTCGTCGAGGGCGTGCAGGACTACGCCATCTTCATGCTCGACCGAGACGGCTACGTGACGACGTGGAACCGCGGCGCCGAGCGCATGAAGGGCTACGCCGACGACGAGATCATCGGCCGCCACTTCCGGAACTTCTACCCGCCCGAGGTGCAGGCCGCCCGCCACCCCGAGCACGAGCTCGAGATCGCCGTGCGGGAGGGGCGCTACGAGGAGGAGGGCTGGCGGGTCCGCAAGGACGGCACCCGCTTCTGGGCCAACGTCGTCATCACGGCGCTGTTCGACGCCGGCGGCGAGCTGGCCGGGTTCGCCAAGGTGACGCGGGACGTCACCGACCGGCGGGCCGCCGCCCAGGCCCGCGAGCGGGCCGCGGCGGAGCTGGCCGACGCCAACCGCCAGCTCCAGACGGCGGCCGACAAGACCGCCGAGTTCGTCGCCGTGACGGCCCACGAGCTCCAGAGCCCGGTGGCGGCGATGACCGGCGGGGCCGACCTGCTCCTCGAGCACTGGGACGACCTCGACGCCGACGAGCGGGCCGACACCCTCCAGAGCATCGTGCGGGGCGGCGAGCGGATCCGGCGCCTGCTCGGCGACCTGCTGACCGCGTCGCGCCTCGAGGCGGGGTCGTTCGACCTGCACGTCGAGGACGTGCCGTTGCGGTCCCTCCTGTCCGACGTGGCCGGCGACGCCGCGGCCGAGGCCGGGCCGGTGGTGGTCGACTGCGACGAGTCGGTCGTCGTGCGGGCCGACCGCACGCGGCTGGCCCAGGTGGTCGGCAACCTCGTCACCAACGGCTTCCGGCACGGCGCCCCGCCCGTCGAGGTCGCGGCCCGCCGGGCCGGCGACGCCGTCGAGGTGCGGGTCCGCGACGCCGGCCCGGGCGTGCCCGACGAGCTCGTCCCCCGCCTCTTCGACAAGTTCGCCAGGGGCCGGCCGCGGGCCGGCTCGGGGACGGGGCTCGGGCTGTTCATCGTCCGCGAGCTGGCCAGGGCCCAGCAGGGCGACGCCTGGTACGAGCGCGACGACGACGGCCGGGGCGCCTTCGTCGTGCGCCTCCCCGCCGCCCGCTGACCCGGTCAGGCGCCCGCCGGGGCGCGCCGGTGGCGGGCCGAGGCGATGGCGCCGGCGACGGCGGCGCCGAGGAGGTTGGCGATCAGGTCCCGGCCGGTGTTGCGGTAGCCGCCGACGTTGGTGTCCTCGACGAGCAGGGTGACGACGAACTCGAGCACCTCGTTGAGGGCGCCGACGCCCATGCCCGCCAGCCACACCGCGGCCCACACGCCCGCCGGGTGGCCGGTCGCCGCCGGCAGCCACGGCCTGGTCGCCTCCCACCAGGCCAGGCCGGACGTGCCGAAGCCGACGAAGTGCACGGCGTTGTCGAAGTGCAGCCCGCCGGGGAGCACGGCGTTGTAGAGCGTGCGGTCGTCGCCGATGCCGACGCTGCCGCCGGCGAGGTGGCCGACCGCCCAGAGGGCCAGCCCGGCGAGCACGACCCGGCTGAACCCGCCGGGCGGCTCGACGGCGGCGACGAACACCGCCCCGGCGACCACGATGACGGCGTAGGGGACGGCCAGGTCGGCGCCGGTCGCCAGCCCGTAGGCCAGGAAGCCGACGACGACGGCGGCCATGGCGCCGGCCAGCCCCCCGTGGCGCGAGAACGCCGCGCCCGCCCCTCGCGCCCCTCGCACGGGCGGCACGTTACGGTCCGGCCGTGGCCGACGGCGAGCTCGTGCGCTACCGGTCCCCGGACGAGGACAGCGCCCGCTGGGCCGGGTTCCGCTTCCGCGACGGCGACGTCGTCATCAGCACCCGGTCCAAGAGCGGCACGACCTGGGTGCAGATGATCTGCGCCCTCCTCGTCCTCGGCACCCCCGGGCTGCCCGCCCCCCTCGGGCGGCTGTCGCCGTGGCTCGACTGGCTGGCCGTGCCGCTCGACGAGGTGCTGGCCGGCCTCGAGGCGCAGGACCACCGGCGGGTCGTCAAGACCCATACCCCCCTCGACGGCGTCCCCCTCGACCCGCGGGCCCACTACGTCGTCGTCGCCCGCCACCCGCTCGACTCGGCCGTGTCGCTCTACCACCAGGGCGACAACCTCGACCGCGAGCGCATGGCCGAGCTGACCGGCCAGCCGGCGCCGGCGGCCCGCCGTCCCCGGCCGCCGCTGCGCGACTGGCTGCTCGCCTGGGTGCACGAGGACGCCGACCCGGTCGCCGAGCTCGACTCCCTGCCCGGCGTGCTCCGCCACCTGTCCGACGCGTGGGCCCGCCGCCACCGGCCGAACGTCTCGCTCGTCCACTACGACGACCTGGTGGCCGACCTCGACGGCGAGATGCGCCGGCTGGCCGGGCGCCTCGGGATCGACGTGCCCGGCGACCGCTGGCCGGTGCTGGTGGACGCGGCCCGGTTCGAGCGGATGCGGGAGCGGGCGGCGGAGCTGGCCCCCGACCCGGCCGGCGTGCTGAAGGACCGCGCCGCGTTCTTCCGGCGGGGGCGGTCGGGCGCCGGCCGCGAGCTGCTCACCGAGGCCGAGCTGGACGGCTACCGGGCCAGGACGGCGGCGCTGGCGCCGCCCGACCTGCTGGCCTGGCTCCACCGGGACGGGCCGCCGGTCACCGCCGGCGGCGGATCGTGAGCACCCGGGCGCCGGCCGGCGGGGGCGGCCGGAAGGCCGAGCGGGGCACGGCCGGGCCGAGCGCCACCTCGTAGTCGCGGGCCCACCGGCCGGCGCCCGGCGCGCCGGGCCCGGCCCACCGGCGGGCGGCCGGGGCGGGGAGGACGACGACCGCGCCGACCAGGCGGGAGCCGGGCTGGAGGAGGCGGCGGAGCAGGGCCGTCGTCACGGCGAACGGCGGGTTGGCGACGACGTGGAAGGGCCGGCGGGGGAGGCGCAGGTCGGCGGCGTCGGCCGCCACAACGACGACGGCGTCGCCGAAGCGCTGCCTCAGGTGCCGGGCCCGTCCGGGGTGGACCTCGACGGCCACCACCCGGGCGCCGGCGGCGACGAGCGGCGCGGTGATGGCGCCGGTGCCCGCGCCCACGTCGACGACGACCGCGCCGGGGCCGACCCCGGCGTCAGCGACGAGGCGCTCGGCCCACCGCGGGTCGAGCTCGTGCCACCCCCACCACCTCGGTGCGGCGGCCACGGCGGATGACCATCACGACGCCCATCGGCGGCCAGTCCACGCTCCGGCGGCGGCCGGCGCAACCGGATTTCCGGGTCAGCGGGGGGTCAGCGCCCGGTCAGGGCCGTCGGCCATCTTCGTGCTCGGGACGGCGACCGTCGTCCACCACCACCGCCGGCCGACCACGCCGCGCTGACCCGAGGAGCACCCATGTTCCACGCTCGCTGCCCCCGCTCCGGCCGGCCGCACCTGCTGTCGGAGCGCCGCGTCGTCGCCGTGCGCAACACGGCGGACGGCATCGTCGTCGTGCTGCGCTGCCCCTGCGGCCACGACCACTCGTACCCCACCGGCCGGCGCCGCGAGGCCCCGGCCGCCTAGACCCCGAGGGAGGG
>DASWMK010000122.1 GCA_036399815.1 Acidimicrobiales bacterium | reverse complement strand
CCGCGTACGCGTCGGCCATGCGACCGGGCGAGGCGCGGTGGACGACCGGGCAGCGGGCGGCGGCCAGGACGCGGGCGAGGGTCGGGCCGTAGCCCTCCTCGGCCGGGCCGGTGAGCCAGTAGGTGGCGCCGAGGCCCTCGGCGAGGCGGACGGCGGCGGGCACGTCCTTGCGGGCGATGGCCCGCACGGGGTGGAGGGCGAGGCGGTCGCCGGGGCCGACGCCGAGCGCCGCCCTGGTCGCCGCCCGGTCGCCCGGCGGGTCGTCGGCGTCGAAGCCGTTGCGGACGACGGCGGCCTCGACCCCCCTGGCCGCCAGCTCGGCCGCCGAGCGGCGGTTGACGGCGACGTGCCGCCAGGCCGGGTCGGTCGGCGGCCAGTCGGCCACGTGGGCGAAGCGGGCCCGCTGCCAGGGCAGGTCGTGGTGGTGGAGCAGGGCGGGGCGGCCGGCCAGGGCGGCGGCCACCACGTCGCCGGCCGGGCGGTTCAGCGGCAGCGACAGCAGGTTCTCGACCACGACCAGGTCGGCCCGGGCGAGCGCGGCCTCGACGTCGGCCCGGGCCGGCGGCGTGGGCGCCTCCATGGCCAGGCCGGGCAGCAGGTGGTCGACCGGCCCGTCGCCGGCGACGGTCGTGACGGCGAAGCCGAGGCGGCGCAGCGCGGCGGCCCACGTGCCGGCCACGACGGACACGCCGTCGCTCCCGCCCAGCCGGAACGACAGCATGGCGACCGTGCGCCTCGACCCGACCGACCTCACCTCCCGGGTGCGCGCCGCCCTCGACGCGGCCTGGACGGGACGCTACGCGGTGCCCAGCCCGTCGGCGTACCCCTGGCAGTTCCTGTGGGACTCGTGCTTCCACGCCGTCGTGTGGGCCGCCCTCGGCGACGACCGGGCCGCCGTCGAGCTGGCGTCGGTGTTCCGCTTCCAGTCGCCGGCCGGGTTCGTGCCCCACGTCGCCTACGACGCCGACCCGGCCGTGCTGGCGCCGTTCTGGGGCCGGGAGGCGACCTCGTCGATCACCCAGCCGCCCATGTACGGCCACGCCTGCGCCGAGCTGGCCCGGCGGGGGGTCGACGTGCCCGGCGAGGTGGCCGAGCGGGCCGCGGCCGGGCTGCGCTTCCTGCTCGGGCGGCCGCGGGTGGCCGGCCTCGTCCCCGCCTGCCACCCGTGGGAGACGGGCGCCGACCACAGCCCCCGCTGGGACGACTGGTGCCCCGGCGGGTTCGACCCGGCCCGCTGGTACGACCGCAAGGGCGAGCTGCTGGCCACGGTCGAGCGGTCGGGCGGTGGCGACCCGCTGTCCAACCCGGCGTTCGTGGTCGCCCCGGCCGGGCTCAACGCGCTGGTCGCGTTCAACGCCAGGGAGCTGGCCGGGCTGACCCGCGACGACGCGCTGGCCGCGGCCGGCGACGAGGTGGCCGCCGCGCTGGAGGAGCAGTGGGACGCCGAGGCGGTCACGTGGCGGGACGCCGGGCCGCGGGCCGGCGGCTCGGGGCGGGTGCGGGCCCTCGACGGGCTGCTGCCGGCGCTCGTGTCCGACCGGGCCGAGCGGGTGGCGGCCGCGCTCGCGGTCGCGCTCGACGACGCCGCCTACGGCGGGCGCTGCGGCCCGGCCGGCGTGCACCGCGACGAGCCGGCGTTCGCGCCGAGGACGTACTGGCGGGGGCCGGCCTGGCCCCCGCTCACCTACCTGCTCTGGCTGGCCGCCGGCCGGGCCGGCGACGGGGCCGCGGCGGCGCGGCTGGCGGCCATGGCGGTGACCGGGGCGGCGGCCTCGGGCCTCGCCGAGTACTGGGACCCCGACGACGGGACCGGCCTCGGGGCCGTCCCCCAGTCGTGGGCCGGCCTGGCCCTGGCCATGGCCTGAGCCCGGGCGGCCGCCTCCCGCTCGAGGGCGACGAGGTCGATCACCGGCTCGGGCCGGCGGCGCCTGGCCCGCACGGCGTTGGCCGTGACGTCGGCCAGGCCGGTGAGGGCGACGAGGTCGCCGAAGGACACGAGCAGGTCGACCCCGGGCACGGGGACGACGTGGCCGAGGACGCCCAGGCGGGTGCCGGGCTCGGCCAGCGCGCCGCCGGTCGGCGGGCGCTCGGGCACGTGGCCGTTGAGGGCGAGGACGGCGAGGTTGGCGGCGAGGCCGAGGGCGACGACCGGCGCGCCGACCAGGCGGAGGTTGGCGAGCGTGCCGGCCAGGAGGGCGACGGCGGCGAGCGCGGCGAGCCCGCCGGGGACGTCCACGCCGGTGACCTCGATGGCCACCTGGAGCGCCGCCCCGCCGAGCACCACGGCCGCCGCCCGCACCCTCGGCGGCCGCCGGCCGCCCGGGCGGGCGACCAGGCCGGCGAGCGCGCCGACCAGCACGGCGAGGGGGGCGAGGACCATCCGGACAACGCTAGACGGGCGCCCGCGAGCCCCCTCGCGGGGCCGCAGTAGGTTGGGCGCCCATGCCCGGAGAGGCCGTGCTCTACGAGGTCGCCGACCACGTGGCCCGCGTGACGATCAACCGGCCGGAGCGCCGCAACGCGCTGTCGTGGGCGGTCATGGCCGAGCTGCGGTCCGCCCTGCGGGCGGCCAGGGAGGACGCCGACGTGCGGGTCGTCGTCCTCACCGGCGCGGGGGAGAAGGCGTTCTGCGCGGGCGCCGACCTCGGCGGGATGGCGGGCGGCGACTCGGGCTGGACGGCGCTGCACGACGCCAGGGGCGAGCTGGCCCGGCTGTTCCGCGACCTCTGGGAGCTGGGCAAGCCGACCATCGCCAGGGTGCGGGGCTACGCGCTGGCCGGCGGGTTCGGCCTGGCCCTCGCCTGCGACCTCGTCGTCGCCGCCGACGACGCCACCTTCGGCACCCCCGAGATCGACGTCGGCCTCTGGCCGTTCATGATCACGGTGCCGCTGTGCCGGTCCATGCCGCCGAAGAAGGCGCTGGAGCTGATGATGACCGGCCGCCGGGTGACGGCCGAGGAGGCCGACCGCATCGGGTTCGTCACGAGGGTGGTGCCGGTCGACGGGCTGGACGCGGCCGTGGACGAGCTGGCCGCGTCGCTGGCCGCCAAGTCGCCGGCCGTGATGCGGCTCGGGCGCGACTCGTTCCACGCCGTGTGGGACCTGGCCGCCGAGGACGCGCTCCGCCTGCTCCACCCGATGCTCACGGTGACGGCGGCGACCGAGGACGCGGCCGAGGGCATCGCCGCCTTCGCCGAGAAGCGGCGGCCGGTGTGGAGGGGGCGGTGAGCACCCGCGAGGCGCTCGACGGGGACGACCCGCTGGCGCCGCTGCGCCGGCTGATCGGGTCGGTGGTGGCGAGGACGGCGGCGCTGACCGCGGCCGTCAGCGGCCGGGAGGCGCCCGTCCCCCGCCGCCGCTGGGACCCGGCCGCCTACCGCCGGCGCTGGGAGGCGGCCGTCCGCCGCCACCAGGAGCTGACCGGCGCGCCGCTCCACGAGGCCCGCACCGCGGTGACGTCGATGGTGCAGCAGGCGTCGTGGCTGGCCGAGTCCGTCCCCGGCTTCGCCGACGACCCCAGGCTCCTCGTGCGGGCGATCGACGAGATCATCAGGGTCGGCACCGACCTCGGCGTGGACGGGGTGACGTCGCTCGACGCCCAGCGCCTCTGGTACGAGAGCGAGGCCGAGGCCAAGGCGCCGCCCCGCCGCCGGCGCCGCGGGCTGCGCCACCCGATCCGGCGGGCGAGCGACCTCGAGGCCAGGCTCAACCGCCGGGCCCAGTGCCGCCACGCGTGGGAGGCGTGGGCCGCGTCCCGGCGGGCGGCGACGGAGGCCGACGGTGCCTGACCAGCCGAACCTGCACGACTGGAAGCCGCTCGTCGAGGACCTGGCCGCCCGCCGGGAGCGGGCCGCCGGCATGGGCGGGCCCGAGCGGGTGGCCCGCCAGCGCAGCCTCGGCAAGCTGCCCGTCCGCGAGCGCCTCGACCTCCTCGTCGACCCGGGCACGTTCGTCGAGTACGGCCAGCTGGCCGACGCCATGGACCCGGCCCTCGCCGACAAGGGCCACCTCGCGGCCGACGGCGTCGTCACCGGCGTCGGCGAGGTCGACGGCCGGCGGGTTGCCGTCGTCGCCTACGACTTCACGGTGATGGCCGGGTCGATGGGCGCGGTCGGCGAGCACAAGACGGCCCGGATGCGGGAGCTGGCCCTGCGCCAGCGCATCCCCGTCGTCTGGCTGCTCGACTCGGGCGGCGCCCGCATCCAGTCGACCACCGGGTCGACCTTCGCCGGCGCCGGCGCGCTGTTCCGGGAGCAGGTGGCGCTGTCCGGCGTGGTGCCCCAGGTGGCCGCCATGCTGGGCCACTGCGCGGCCGGCACGGCCTACATCCCGGCCCTCGCCGACTTCGTGCCGATGGTGAAGGGCACGTCGTCCATGGCCCTCGGCGGGCGCCACCTCGTGAAGGCGGCGACCGGCGAGGACGTGACCGAGGAGGAGATGGGCGGCTCGGAGGTGCACACGAAGGTGAGCGGCGTCGCCGACCTCGAGGTGGCCGACGACGCCGAGTGCCTGGCCACCGTGCGCCGCTACCTGTCGTTCTTCCCGGCGAGCAACACCGAGCCCCCGCCGGTCGCCGAGTGCGACGACCCCGTCGACCGCAGGGTCGAGGAGCTGTACGACGTGGTGCCGACCGCGCCCCGGCGGGCCTACGACGTGCGCAGGGTGGTGCGGGCCGTCGTCGACCACGGCGACTTCTTCGAGCTCAAGCCGGCGTGGGCCCGCAACCTGGTCGTCGGGCTGGCGAGGGTGGGCGGCCAGCCCGTCGGCGTCCTCGCCAACCAGCCGATGGTCCTCGGCGGCGCGCTCGACGTGAACGCGGCCGACAAGGCGGCCCGGTTCGTGTGGCTGTGCGACGCGTTCGGCATCCCGCTCGTGTTCCTCCACGACGTGCCCGGGTTCATCGTCGGCTCCGCCGTCGAGCGCCAGGGGATCATCCGCCACGGCGCCAAGATGCTGTTCGCGGTCAGCGAGGCGACGGTGCCGAAGGTCAGCATCGTGCTGCGCAAGAGCTACGGCGCCGGCTACTTCGTGATGAACGGCACCGCCTACGAGGCCGACTACGTCGCCATCTGGCCGACGGCCGAGATCGCGGTCATGGGCCCCGACGGGATGGTCAACATCATCCGGCGCAAGGAGCTCGAGCGCTACCCCGAGGGCGACGAGCGCGACGCCGCCCGCATCGCCATGGCCGACGAGCTGCGGCGCAACATCGACCCCTACATCGCCGCCGGGCATGCAGCCGTGGACGACGTGATCGACCCGGCCGACACCCGCCTCGCCATCTGGCGGGGCCTGCGGGCCAACCGCACCAAGCAGGTGCCCCGCCCGTGGCGCAAGCACGGGGTGCTGCCGGTCTAGGCCCTGGCCCGCTCCACCAGCCAGACGATCAGCGCCGCGCACAGCACGGACATGATCAGCCCCGGCGTGTAGTTCTCGCCGAAGAGCAGCCGGCCGACGATGCCGCCGACGAGCGACCCGCCGATGCCGACGAGCGCGGTGCCGAGGCAGCCCATCGGGTTCGGGCCGGGGACGGCCAGCCGGCCGAGCGCGCCGATGATCAGCCCCGAGATCAGGAGGCCGAGGAGGTAGACCAGCACGTCGCTAGTGTGCCCGCCCATGGCCGAGGTCAGGGCTGAGATCACCGCCAACGTCTGGCAGGTGCGGGTCGAGGTCGGCCAGCACGTCGAGGAGGGCGACGAGCTCGTCGTCCTCGAGTCCATGAAGATGGAGATCCCGGTGACGGCGCCGACGGCCGGCACGGTCACCGAGGTCAGGGTGGCGGCGAAGGACCAGGTGGCCGAGGGCGACGTCGTCGCCGTCGTCGAGCCCGGCTGACGTGATCCACGTCGAGGACCGGGGCGGGGTCGTCCTCGTCACCATCGACCGCCAGGAGCGCCGCAACGCCGTCGACCGGGAGGCGCTGGAGGGGATCGCCGCCGCCGTCGGGGCGGCCGACTGCCGGGCGCTCGTCCTCACCGGGGCCGGCGGCCACTTCTGCGCCGGGGCCGACCTGACCACGCTCGAGGACGAGCGCTTCGCCGACGTGCTCCGCACGGCGCTGGTCGCCCTCCGCGACGCCCCCTTCGCCACGATCGCCGCCGTCGACGGCGCCGCCCTCGGCGCCGGCACCCAGCTGGCCGTCGCCTGCGACCTGCGGGTGGCGACCCCGGCCGCCCGCTTCGGCATCCCGGCCGCCAAGCTCGGCCTGATGGTCGACGCCTGGACGGTGCAGCGCCTGTCGCTCGCCGCCGGCCCCGGCCTGGCGAGGGCCATGCTGCTCGCCGCCGAGACCGTGAACGGCGAGGAGGCGCTGCGGGCCGGGCTGGTCCACCGGGTCGGCGGGCTGGACGACGCCCTCGCCTGGGCCGACGACGTCGCGGCCCTCGCCCCGCTCACCGTCGCCGGCCACAAGCTGGCGCTGAACCGGCTGGAGCCGGCCGTGGGCGACGACCCCGAGGTGGCCGCCGCCTTCCGCCGGGCCTGGGCCAGCGCCGACCTGCGCGAGGGCAGGGCCGCCTTTGCCGAGCGCCGGTCCCCGACGTTCAGGGGAGCGTAGCGACCGGGCCCTCGAGCGGGGCGTCGCCGGCGTCGAACAGGACGCAGACGACGGCGCGGTCGCCGGTGGCCCAGCTCTCCTCGTCCGGGTAGACGGTGCCGATCCCGTACGGCGTGCGGTCCGCGGTCGTCCCGAGGGCGTCCTCGAAGGCGCTGACGCAGCGGTCCTGCGCGAACTCGGCCAGCGGCCCGTTGCCCGGGTAGGCGTCGCCGCCCTCGTCGTAGGGCACGACGGCGTACACCTCGTTGCGGTGGGGCTCGTCGCAGTCGACGGCGTGCACCTGCTGGAGCAGGGACGGCTCGTCGCTGCGGACCTCGCCCTCGTCGAAGCAGTCGCCGACGCCCAGGTCGACGACGGGCACGAGCGGGCCGGTGGCCGTCGTCGTCGTGCTCGCCGCCGTGGTCGGCGTGGTCGAGGGCGAGCCGGCCGCCGGCTGGGAGTCACCGTCGTCGCCGCTGCACCCGCCGGCGACGAGCGCGGCCGCGACGACGAGGGCGGCGGCGGCGCGGCGCACGGGTCAGTAGCTGGCCGGCAGCAGCCGGGAGAACTGCGTGAAGAACAGGAACAGCGCGGCGAGGAACACGGGGGCGCCGAGCACGTAGGCCGGCCACCGCCGCCACATCCGGCCGAGCACCCAGAACCCGGCCCACACGACGGCGCAGGCGATGGCGAGCAGGATCGACGGGCGCACGGCCGCCGGGTCGCCGCCGTCGTCGTCCAGGTACACCTGGGCGACGAGGTGGGGGGTGCCGGTGGTCGCCCCGCTGGCGTCCACGCCCGGCTCGGCCTGCTGCCCGGCCGGCGGGCCCGGCGCCGGCTCGCCCTCGAGCTTGGCCCGCACGACGATGCGCTGGCGGCTGCTGTAGCGGGGGTTGCAGGACGTGAGCGTCAGCTGGGCGTCCTCGGTGGGGGCGACCACCTCCCACTGGGTGGGGGTGACGATCTGGGTGAACTCGACCTCGTAGGTGAACTCGCCCTGCGCCGTGGTGACGAGGATCTCGTCGCCCTGCTGGAGCTCGTTCACCCGGTAGAAGGGCGCGCCGTGGGTCGTGCGGTGCCCGGCGATGGCGACGTTGCCGAGCTGGCCCGGCATCGGCGTGTCCGGGTAGTGGCCGGGGCCCTTGGCCAGCTCGCCGAGGTCGACGCCCTCGACGACGATCCAGTCGACGCCGATCGTCGGGATCTCGATGCGGGCGAGCGGGTCGCCCTTCGGCGGGGCCGCCAGCGCGGGGAGGGCGGTCGTGGTCGTCGTGGCCGGCTGCCCGCCGTCGCCGTCGTCGTCGCCCCCGCCGGCGGTCGTCGCCGTGGTGGACGGGGCGGTGGTGGGCGTGGGCGCCCTGGCCAGCATGGCCTCGAACCGGTCCCTGAGGTCGTCCTGGGTCCTCGCCGTGATCACGCCGGTGCCCCACAGCTGGTACACGACGAACAGCAGGATGATCACGCCGGCCACGATGAACGTGCGGCCGACGGCCCCGAGGGCGCGGGCCAGCCGGAGCCCCTTCGGGCGGGACGGCCGCGCCCCGGGGGTCGCGCCGGTGGGCGCGTCCGGGGCGGTCGTCACGGCCACCGCCGGAGGTTACCGAACGGGCTGGCTGGCGGCCCATCGGCCCCTCCGGCGCTTTGTCGGCCGGGAAGGGCCGCCGATACCCTCGCGGCATCGCCGACCTCCCCGCCGTCCACCTCCGCGCCGCGGTGTCGCTGCTCGGCCGGTTCCCCGCGCTGGCCGGCGCGGACCTCGACGTGGCCGAGGGCGAGGTCGTGCTGCTCACCGGGCCGAACGGGGCCGGGAAGACGACCCTCCTGCGGGTGTGCGCCGGGCTCCTCCCGGTGGCCTCGGGCGAGGCCGTCGTGCTCGGCGTCGACGTCGTGGCCGACCGCCGGGCCGTCCGCCCGCTCGTCGGCCTGCTCGGCCACCGCACCGGGCTGTACGACGACCTGACCGTCGCCGACAACGTCCGCTTCTGGGCCAGGGCGGCCGGCCGGTCGGCGGCCGAGGCCGACGCCGCCCTCGACCGGGCCGGGGTCGGCGGCCGCCTGCGGTCGGTGCCGGTCGCCCGCCTGTCGGCCGGGCAGCGCCGCCGCGCCGCGCTGGCCGTGCTGCTCGCCCGCCGGCCCCGGCTGTGGCTGCTCGACGAGCCCCACGCCGGCCTCGACGCCGCCGGTCGGGACCTGGTCGACGGGGAGGTGCGGGCCGCGGTCGCCGCCGGCGCCACCGTGCTCGTCGCCTCCCACGAGCTCGAGCGGGCCACCGGCCTGGCCGACCGGGTCGTGTCCCTGGCCGGCGGCCGGGTGCTGGAGGCGCCGGTCGCGGCCCCGCCGAGGGAGGGCGCCGGTGTGGCGTGACGCCGCCCTCGTGGCCGGCAAGGATCTGCGCCTCGAGGCCCGCTCCCGGGTGGCGACCAACCAGGTGGCGCCGTTCGCGCTGCTCGTCCTCGTCCTGTTCGCCTTCGCCCTCGACCCGGACCGGGGCATCCTCACGAGGGCGACGGCCGGCCTCTACTGGGTCGCCGTCCTCCTCGCCACGCTGCTCGCCGTCCACCGGGCCTTCGCCGTCGAGTCGGCCGACGGGGTGCCCGACGCCCTGCGCCTCTCCGGCCTCGACCCCGCCGGGGTGTTCCTCGGCAAGGCCGCCGCGCTCGCCGTCGAGCTGCTCGCCCTCCAGGTCGTGCTGGGCGTCGGGGTCGTCGTCCTCTACGGCG
>DASWMK010000121.1 GCA_036399815.1 Acidimicrobiales bacterium | reverse complement strand
GTGGTCGGGCTCGATGCGACCGTGCACGAGACCGAGGTCGTGCAGGTCGGCGACCACGGTGGCGAGGGCGGCGACCAGCCCGGCCGCCTCCTCCGTCGCCAGCCGGTGCAGGTCGCCGAGCCGCCGCCCACCCACCCAGGCCATGGCGAGCGCGGCACCGCCGTCGCCGTCGTCCTCGAGGCCGACGACCTCGACGACGGACGGGTGGCGGGCCAGCTCGAGCACGGCCGCCTCGTGGCGCAACAGGTCGGCCCGCTCGGGCGTGCCGGCGACCTTCCTGGCGACCGGCCGGCCGTCCGGCCCGGCGGCGACGGTGACGCGCTCGCTCATCGAGAGGGAGGATAGAAGAAACATCGAAACAACACAACACTTATCGGGAGACAGCGGCAGCGGAGGCGGTCGCGCTCACGGCCACGGTGTCCGGCGCGCCGGGGATGGACGGCGAGAACACCAGGTCGGCCTCGGCGGCGAGGGTGACGCGCACCTCGTCGCCCTCGACGGCGATGGAGACCGAGGTGCCGGGCGGCAGCCCCTGGGCGTCGAGCGAGGCCGCCACGGCCGCCTCGACGAGTGACGGGTCGAGCCGGTAGGCGGCGCCCTGCCGGAGGGCGACCTCGTCGAGGCCGGCGGTGGCGGCGTCGTTGGCTGCCGCGGCCGCCGCGCCGGCCAGCTCCCGCTCGGCGAGGAAGGCGACGGCGGCGTCGACGGCGATGGCGCCCAGCACCAGCACGACCAGCACGGCCGCCGGCATCAGGAGGAGGACGCTCCCCCGGTCGGGGCCTCCCTCCCTCGCACGCTCGCCGGCCGGGTCAGCCACAGTCGGCCTCGCCGCCGAGGCCGGCCCGGAACGGGTCGACCAGCTCACGGTGCTCGGCCCGGACGGTGAGCGCCGGGCCGAAGCCGCCGACGAAGGGCAGCGACACCGCGGGGACGTCGTACGTGGCGACGGCGACGACCGGCACGCAGCGGCCGAACCCGCCGTCGAGCGTGAGGCCGAGGCGGGCCGGGTCGCGGCCGTGGCCGGCGAGGGCCGAGCGGGCGGCGTCGTCGGCGGTGGCCGCGGCCGTTCCGGCGTCGGGCGCCTCCACGTAGGCCCGCACCGCTTCCCGCGCCGCCGACGTCACCGCCAGCTTGGCGTCTACGACCGCCCAGGCGTTGGCCACGAGCAGGCTCCCGGCCACGAACACGAGCACGCCGAACGGCAGCACCTCGACCCCGCCGACGACCCCCCGGTCCCCGCGGCACCGCCGCGTCACCGGAGCTCCTCGATGCGGGCCTCGACCGTGCGGTCGATGTGGTCGAACCCGAGGGCGCCGCCGAGGGCGGGGAGCAGCACCCGGGGCGGGTCGGCCTGCACCCGGAGGCGGACGGAGTCGGCGTCGACCTCCCAGGTGAACGTCGCGTCGTCGCCGAAGCGGCCGAGGAGGCCCCGGGCGTACGCCTCGGCGCGGGCCAGCCCGGCCGGGTCCCTGGCCGCTCCGCGCGCCGCCACCAGCCGGGCCGCGTCGCCGGCCGCCGCCGTCAACGTCGACGTCGCGTACAGGCTCAGCAGCAATTGCACGGCGAACAGCAGGAAGGCGAGGAAGGCGAGCAGCCCGGCGACCGTCGACACCAGCCCGGTGCCCCGGTCGCCGATCG
>DASWMK010000120.1 GCA_036399815.1 Acidimicrobiales bacterium | reverse complement strand
ACGCCGCCCTCGCCCCGTCGGCCCGGGCGCCGGCGCTGGTGGCCCGGACGGCCTCGATGGCGGCGGTCACGCCGCCGGCGGCGGTGAGCGCGAAGGAGGCGGCCGGCGGGGGCGACGACCGGCCCGGCGCCGGCGTCGCGGCCACGGGCGGCGGGCCGGCCGTGGGCGCCGGGGCGGAGCCGGCGTCGAGGGCGGCGGCGAGCGAGGCGCCGGCGCCGCCGCCGATGCCGACGCCCACGCCGGCCGACGCCGAGCCGCCGACGGCCACGCCGATGCCGACCGACCCGCCGACCCCCACCGACCCGCCGAGCGACAGCGCCGCCCCCGCCCCGGCGGCGACCCCGGCGGACGCGCCGAGCCCGGCGGCGAAGCCGACGCTGGCGCCGAGCCCGGCCGAGGCCGACAGCCCCGCCGAGAAGTCCACCTGGGCGCCGGCGGTGAACCCGAGGCCGCCGCCGACCGACAGCTCGGCCGAGGCGACGGCCCGCCAGGCGGTCGGGTCGAGTCCGACCCTGGCCGCCAGCTCCACCGACGTCTCGCCGCCGAGCGCGAACGCCGTGCGGTCGCCGCCGCCCCCGGCGCCGCCCGGCCCGGCGAACCCGCCCGACCCCGGCGGCCGGTTGGCCCCTGCCCCCCGCTGGAGGGCCATCAGCTTCGGGTCCTGCTCCCGGATGGTGACCGACAGCTTCGCCCTGAGCGGCACGCCGTCGACGGCGAACAGGTCGAGGTCCTCGGTGAGCGACGTCATCACCCCGTCGACCACGACCGTCCCCCACCGGAACCGCACCCTCGGCGGCGCCTGCTTGGCCGACGTCGACGCCTCCTCGGACGGCAGCACGAACCGGGCGACGGCCCTGGTGCGCTCGCGCACGTCGACGGCCGACTCGGTGCTGCCCTCGTCGGCGGTGTCGAAGACCAGCTCGACGGACAGGGTCGTCGAGCTCGTGCCCGTGTACTGGGCCGGCTGTTCGCTGCCCGAGGTCGGCGTGACGTTGTTGGTCGTCTGGAGGCGCAGCGACGGCGGGTTGAACTGCACCTCGAGCGGCTCGCCCACCGGGTTGCCCTTGGGCGAGGCGTCGATCTCGACGAGCTGCGCGCGCAGGAGCGACATCTACGCCTCCACCAGCGCGAGGCCCTCGTGGGCGATGTGGAGCTCCTCCATGGCGACCTCCCCGGTGCGGGCGTTGAGCTGGGGCCCGGCGATGCGGGCGGGGAGGCCGCGACGGAACGACCACACGGCGACGGGCTCGGCGAGCGGGTCGAGCACCTCGACGGTGCCGTCGTAGCGGGCGACGGGGCGGACGCCGGCGACGACCCCCTGGACCCACTGCCACAGCTGGCGGTCGGCCGGGCCGCCGGCCGACGCCAGCATCCCCCGGCGCAGCACGAGCGGCTGGTAGCGGGCCCGGCCCACCCGCCGGACGACGGTGTCGTTGCGGCCGCCCTCCAGGTAGTCCTGCACGTCGACGGCGACCTCGAGCCCGGTGCACTCGGCGAACCCGCCGTCGCCGAGCCGGTCCGGGCCCTCGCCCTCGCCCGACCGGAACAGCGACACCCGGAACCGGAAGGCGCGGAGGAGGTCGGCCTCAGCCACGGTCCACCCCGCGCACGAGGCCGCCGTCGGTGCGGCACAGCTCGACCACGACGAACTCCAGCGGGCTGGCCGGCGCCAGGCCGATCTCGACCACGAGCCGGCCCTGGTCGGCGACGTGGGGCGGGTTGTTGGCCTCGTCGCAGCGCACGAAGAACGACTGGTCCTCGGTGGCCCCGGCGAACGCGCCGGCGTCCCACAGCCGGCGCAGCAGGTCCCGCAGCACCCGCCGCACCGTCGCGCGGAGGGACCGGTCGTTGGGCTCGAACACGAGCCACCGCAGCTCGGTCTCGATCGTCCGCTCGACGTAGGTGACGACCCGGCGGACCGAGAGCTGGCGCCACTCGCGGTCGCGGGAGAGCGTCCTCGCCCCGGTGAGGCGGATGCCGTCCCGCTCCGGCGCGAACACGTCGACGCCGGCGTGGTGGAGCTCGGCGTGGACGGGCGGCCGGAACCGCTCGGTGACGTCGACGACCCCCCTCGCCAGCTCGTTGGCCGGCCCGGCGACGACCCCCCGCTCGAGCTCCCGCCGGGCGACGATGCCGGCCGCCACCGCGCTGGGCGGCACGGCGGCGAGCTCGCCCTGGCCCCCTGCGCCCGGCCGGCGGACGAGCAGCCAGGGGTGGTACCCGGCGGCGAAGCGGCCGTCGAGGCGGGCGCGCCAGGCGAGGACGGCCCGCCGGTCCAGCCCGGGCGGGACGTCGAGGAGGGCGACGAACCGGCGGGAGGCCTCGGCCAGGTCGACGAGCGCCTGCTGGAGGGCGACGATGCGGTCGAGGTCGCCCGGCACCGACGGGTCGAGGCGGAGCCCCTCGAGGGCCGCGGACGGGGCGGGCACGGCCGGCGCCTCGATCCGCACGCACTCGTCGAACGCCGCGCCGGCGGTCGACCGGACCGGCGCCACCGGCGACGGCGCCGGCGTCCCCGGGTCGTACAGGTCGGGGACGACGACGATGCCGAGGTCGTCGACGGCGACGAGCGCCCCGACCCCCGACGCCAGGTCCTCGTCCTCGTCCGGCGGCCACGCGCCCCGCACGTCGTCGGGGGTGACGAGGGCCTCGTCGTCCCGGCCGCCGGCGAAGCCGGTGGTGGCCACGGCGGTGAGCGGCCCCACGGGGTCGAGGCGCTCGCCGGCCCACGCCGCGTCCGGCTCGACGAGCCCCGACCCGAGGGCGAGGACGTCGGCCAGGAACCGGGGGTGGGCGGGGTCGAGCCCGAGCCCGGCGTGGCGCTCGCCCCGCTCCACGTCGCCGGCCAGGTCGGTGACGACGGCCTCACCCTCCGCCAGCTCGACGGCCAGCGGCGCCCCGGCGAGGGGCGGGTCGAGGGCGAGGACGACGGTGGCGCCGGCCCGGTCGGGGCGGGGGACGCGCCGCCGGGCCACCACCCAGGTGCGGGCCGTGGTGCCGTCGGCCATCCGGGCGACGACCAGCGAGCCGGGCGGCACGGCGGCGGCCGTCGACGGGTCCAGCACCAGCTCGGCGCCGGTCGAGGCGGCCAGGTCGGCGGCGAACGGCCGCGCCGCCCACCGCAGCTCGACGTGGAGGGCGTCGCCCCACCGGCCCGGGCCCCGCGCCCGCAACCGCACCTCGCCGCCCCCGGCCCGCCGGAGCCCGGGCCGGTCGGCACCGCCCAGGTCGAACGCCCCGGTGGCGAACGCCGCGAGCCGCCGGTCCACGGCCGCGTCGGGCACGACCCGCACCACCCACGCCCTGCGCCCGCCCTGCTCGAAGAACGAGGCGACGGCGAGCGCCAGCCGGCCCGGCCCGTCCGCCCCGCCGAACGTGCGGCGGTAGGCGTCCCACGAGTCGACGGGCACGGCGACCGACCGCCGCCGCGGGAGCGCCACCCACTCGGCGGCCCGCAGGACGACCCGGCCGGTGCCGGGGGTGGGCACCCAGGCCGGCCCGCGCGGCGCCACGCCGACGAACCCGCAGCCGTCGAGCCGCACGCCGGCGAGGCCCGGCGCGGGCGGGGGCACCCGGACGGCGACGCCGGGCGGCCGGTCGGTGGGGGCGAGCGTCGGCGGCGTCATTCGTAGTCGACGTCCTCGCACACGAGGTGGAGCTCCTCCATGGCGACCTCGCCGCCGCCCTTCGCGCCGAGGGCCGGCCCGACCCACTTCGTGGGCTGGGCGTTGCGCAGCTTCCAGGTGGCGACCGGGTTCCTCGCCTCGTCGAGCAGGGTGATGATGACGGTCCTCGCGTCCCTCGCCCCCTCGCGCACGGCCTTCAGCCAGGCGTGCAGGTCGGTCGAGCCGATCAGCCCCCGCTTCAGCTGGATGTCGTCGTTCTTGTAGGTGTTGGCGATCTTGCGGGGCGTGTTGAACCGGTCGTTGCCGTTGCGGTACTCGCTGTACGAGACGGTCACCCCGAGGCCGGTGACGTCGGAGAACCCGCCCACCACCTGGCCCTCGTCGCCCGTGCCCTGGGGGCCGCCGAGGGAGACGAGGTAGTTGAACGTCCCGTACGGGTCGGAGCGCTGGGTCGCCATGGGAGCCTCCTCAGCTCGTCCGGGCGGGGGCCGTCGACCGGCCCGTCATGGAGGTCGGGCCCGTCGGCACCGGCCGCACTCACGCCATCCGCGCGTCGGCCGTCCACTGGCCGATGCGGAAGATCACGAACTCGGCGGGCTTGGTGGGGGCGACGCCGACGAGGCAGATGAGCCGGCCGTTGTCGAGGTCGTTCTGCGTCATCGTCGTGCGGTCGCAGCGCACGAAGTACGCCTCCTCCGGCTTGGCCCCGAGGAGCGCGCCGTCCCGCCACAGGACGAGGAGGAAGTCCTCCACCATGATGCGGACGTTCTGCCAGAGGCGGGCGTTGTTCGGCTCGAACACCGCCCAGTGGGTCGCGTCGTAGATCGAGTGCTCGATGTAGACGAACAGCCGCCTGACGTTGACGTACCGCCACTCCGGGTCCGACGAGAGCGTGCGGGCGCCCCACACCCGGTTGCCCCTCCCCTCGAAGAACCGCAGGGCGTTGATGCCCTCGGGGTTGAGGACCTCGTTGCGGGCGGTGTTGACGTTCGCCTCGAACTGGGTGAGCCCGCGCACCACCTCGTTGGCCGGCGCCTTGTGCACGCCGCGCTCGATGTCGCTCCTCGCCCAGATGCCGGCGACGAACCCGGAGGGCGGGAGCACCATCCGGGCCGGCGGCGCGCCGGCCTCGACCCGGCCGAGCGGGTCGAGGATCTCGATCCACGGGTGGTAGAGGGCCGCGTACTTCGAGTCGAACCGTCCCCGGAAGGCGCGGATCTCGTTCATCGAGCTGCCGGCCGGGCCGTCGACGATCGCCACCCGGAACCGGTTCCGCTCGGCCGCCCCGATGAGCCGGTCGGCGGCCTGCGCGCACGTGTCGGCGTCGGCGTAGGTGCTGCCGTCGGGGGCGGCGATGATGGCGATGTCGTCGACGTCGTCGAGCGCCTCGAGCCCGGTCGCCGGGATGCCGGCGTCGTCGGGGTCGGCCTCCCGGCCGGCGAGGTCGTCGGGCTGGGGCTTGTCGCCGTCGTTGCCGCCGGTCAGCCGGGCCGTCCCGGTGAGGGCGACGGCGAAGGCGGCCGCCTGGGCGGTGCTCGCCCCGCTGATCGCCGCCGGGTCGACGTCGCACCAGACGACGGCGTCCTCGTCCTCGGGGTCGTCGAGCTGGAGGATGCGGCCGATGAAGCGGCGGTGGGACGGGTGGGCGCCGAGGCCGGTGTAGGCGTCGACCCGGTCGGCGTCGACGGTCACGGTCACGGTCAGGTCGACGATGGCGATGGTGTCGGCCGCCCCGGGGGCGGCGCCGCCGACGAAGGTCTGGCGGCCGTCCGTGTCGACGGTGACGACCCGCAGCGTGTTGGCGTCGAGCGGCGCGTTGGCCGCCGGCTGGGCCGTCCCCGCCGCCGTCACCTCGACGAGGGACCCGGCGCCGGCCAGGCGGGCCTGCACGCCGTGGTCGGGGTGGACGAAGGCGACGTTGCGGCTCCTCGTGGCGCGCACGTCGACCAGCACCTCGCCGGCCTCGCCCGGCCACCTGGCCTGCCACCTCGCCGTCCCGAACGGTACGGGCGCCTCGGCCACGCCGGCGGCGTTGCCGGGGCCGCCCG